>JBPCQU010000104.1:0-5690 GCA_050997795.1 Solirubrobacteraceae bacterium
GGGTCGATCACGGCGAGCAGGACGCCGGTGGCGGTGAGCCCGAGGACCGCGGCGCCCGCCATGGGGAGGTGTGGGCGGTTACTGGCGGAGATCCGGTATTCGTTCTGCCGGGAATTCCGGTTGGCGGGGGATCTGGCTGTGGTGGGTTGGTGCGTTGTTGGCATGGGAGCTGTGGGCCTTGGAGGGAGCGCGGGCGGTCCTCAGGAGGCCGGAGCCCGTAGGGCGACGGGCGAGTGGGGATCGGCCGCGCTGCGCGCCGTGTCGGTGGGGGTGGTGGTTGCCGCGCGGTGGGCGGCGTAGCGGGTCCAGTCACCGGCGGCGAGCTTGGCCCAGCGTTCGGTGGTGTTGTCGGCGAACCCGAGGAGGTCGGCGAGGATCGCGGACGGGAGGCGGCTGGCGAGCTCGTGGTTGGCGGCGGTGCGGGCCGGGAGCGCTTTGATGCCGAGTCTGGTCAGGCGCTCGCGCATGTAGACCTCGCTGAGGTGGTTGCCGTTGCGTCCGCCGTGGATCAGCCATCTGCTGTCGGTCTGGTGCTTGAGCTGCCGGGTGAGGGTCGCGATCGGTTCGGGAAGCAGCAGCGGGTCGCGACCGATCGCGAGGTGCACCTGTCGGTCGTGTTCGTGGACGTCATCGATGGTCAGCAGCACGAGCTGACTGATCCGCTGGGAGAACACGACGACCAGCACGCCCGCGAAGCGGTCGCGGAGATCGAGCTGCTGATCGGTGAGCAGCGTGCGGAGCAGCGCTCGGCGACGGTCGGGGTCGAGCGGGTCGGCGTGCTGGCGGGTCGCGGGTGCGGTCACGGTCAGCCGGCCGGTGATCTTGTGTTTGACCGTCCAGGCAATGAACGCGCGGGCGTGACGGCGGTGGCCGGTGCCGTTCGCCAGCCACCAGTCGAGGTGCTCTTGCTCGAGAGTGGCGAGCGTGAGGTCGTGTTCTGTGAGCCAGACGAGCAGGTCGGCGGCGACGCGGACCGTGGCGCGCGGGCGCATGTCCGCGTGGCGGCTGGCTTCGCCTCGGCGTTCTTTGCGGGCCAGGTCGTGGTGGACCTTCCAGGTCGCGAACGCGCGCAGATGCAAGCGATCCGGGCCCTCAGGGACGCGCAGAAGTTCGCTGTCGATCAGCAGCGCGAGGCCGGCGGCCCGCTCGGAGCGTTCCGGCAGCGCGCCGTGGAGCACGAACTGCGCGCGGAGGTGATCGGCGGTCGCGCGATCGAGCGTGTCGAGCGCCTCGTGGGTGAGCGGCAGCTCGCCGTTGATCAGCTGTCGCAGGATCCGAAACCCGCGGCTGTCGTTGGCGCCGGAGACCATCCAGTTCAGCGTGGTGAGCGGCTTCGGGCTGCCGGCGAGCGCGGCGAGGTACCCGCTGAGGGCGGTGACCGCAGCCGGGTCGCCGGCTTGGGCGAGCTGCGCGATCCGGGCTTTCAGCGAACAGCCGGCGCACCGCCCGACGCTGTAGTTCTGCTCCTCAGCGCCGCACTGGGTGCAGATCTGTCCGACGTGCTCGCCGGCGCACCGTTCGCACACCCCGGCGTGCCCAGCGGACGGCCGTGCGGTCCGCTCGCAGGCGGCGCAGAGGACTGTCGAGCGCATCCGGCGGGTTCGGCATGTGCCGCATTCCGGGCCGGCCGTGGAGCGGGCGGTGACGTGCCGCAGCTCGCCGCAGCACGCGCACGGCTCGTGCCGGGAGGGGTGATGGTTCGCGCACGACCGGCACATCGGCGCCGGCGTGTCGGCGTGCACGCACGGCCGCTCCCGCTTGCAGATCACGCACACCCGGGTCGGCGCCACCCACTTCGGTCGCCGCTTGGCGAGACAGTTCTGGCAGACCGGAGTCGTCGTCTTTGCGCCGCGGCACCAGCCCTCGCGACCGCAGACCGAGCAGACCGCGATCGGCTTGACATAGCGGCGGCCTCGACAGGTGTCGCAGAGCGGCGCCGCGGACCTCGCCGCATGGCAGGGCCGCTCGCGTCCGCACTCTGAGCAGATCGCGACCGGATCTCTCTGCACGGTCGGGGTCACGACCCGCTGCCCTTCGCCGGCCGGATCCGTGCCCGCTTGGGCTTCAGATCACCGACGCCAGCGGTCTCGCCCGCGGCCTTGCGGCGCGCCGGCTTGGCGGCGACCTCGACAGGCTTGATCAGATCGTTCGGGGTGCACCCGAGGATCTGGCAGAGCACCATCAGCGTGTGCAGGTTCAGCCGCTCGGGCTTGCCGGTGAACAGCCGCCACACCTGTGATTCGGAGAGGTGCACGCCGTGCCCGGCGAGCAACGGCGCCAGCTCGGCGTAGCTGGTCACGCCACGCTCAGCGAGCAGCGGCCGCAGCATCCACTCGTAATCAATCTCATCCATCAGCCCAGCCCCTCTCCTTCGAGCTGCGTGCGCAGCACGCGGCTCATCGCCTCGTTCTTGTAATCGCCGCTGACCCCGGTGTAGAGCGCGGTCGTTGACGCGTAGCGGTGCCCGACCTGCATCCGCACGAACAGCTCATCCCAGCCGTCCTCGATCAGATGCGTCACATAGCTGTGACGCAACGCATGCGGCGAGAGCTCGGCCGGTAGGCCGAGCTCGTCGCGATACTCCGCGAACCGCTCGGTCACCTGCTCGCTCGAGATCCGACCGCCACGCTCCGTCAGCCACAACGCCGAGGCATCCTCGGGCTTGTAGAGCGGGCGGACCTCCTCGACGTACTGCTCGATCACCTCGACTGACCAGTCGAACACGGTCAGCACGTTGCGGCGCTTCGGAGCGCTTCCCCGCGACGCCTTGCCGTAGCGCACCGACAACGAGCCGTAGCGCCCGAACGACGGACGATGCGCGTTCTCCGAGAAGTCGTGAACGTCCAGCCGGGCGGCCTCCTGGCGACGCAACCCGAACGCGTAGATCGTCTTGAACATCGCTGCGTCACGGAACGCCGCCAACGCCCCCTTCCGCCCCCGCGCGCGGCGGTCCGACACGCGCGCGTCGCAGTGATCAAAGAACATCACCAGCTCCTCGCGCGACAGCGGCCGCCGGCCGGGCCGCCCCTCGTACTCCACGTTGTGCGCGATCGCGTTGCGCTCGTCGATCACCTGCACCGGCCGGCCACCGAACTCCGTCTCGCAGATCGCGACCCACGGATAGCGCTCATCGGTCAGGTAGTCCAAGAACGCTCGCAGCGTCGCCTGATACGAACGCAGCGTCGAGACCGACCGGCGCTTCGGCGGGGACGCGAGATCCTCCAGCCACTCATCGACTCGCAGCGCTGACCACTGCCACGGCCACAACCCGGTCTCGGCCTGAAAGCGCGTGACCAGCGCAGCACCGCGACGCTTGGTTCCCTCGCTCAGATGACGCGCTGACTGCTGCCGCGCCCACCCGACCAACAACGCCTCGAACACCGCCTCCGTCATCCGTAACGGACGGACATCCTCGCCGAACACCACCGCCAACGCAGCCCGCGCACGGTCGTCCCGCGCGGTCTCAATCAGACCTCGCGGCCCCGGCTCCTCGACTTGCATCCGATGCAACCCTACTTTCATCAGATGACAGCCATGATCAGGCGCGAAGAAACCCCCGCTCCCTCCGGTAAGTTCGACGTCCGACCCCGCCCGCCCAGTACCGCCAGCGCTTCTCAAAGCCCGCACGATGCGGCTTGCATCCGATGCAATACCCGCGTTAACGGCTAGACCTGGGGTAGCCATTTCGATACCGCCCAGCCCCCGTTTTTGAGCTGCGCGAGCTCGGCGAGGGTGACGTGGTAGGAGGCTTGGAGGCCGTCGTATTGGCTGTTGCCGCCGGTCTGCTCGCGCGTGACGATCACCCACTGGTGGGGGTTGGTCAGGCTGCGGGCGATGCTGATGATCTGCCCGTTGTTGTGGACGCGGCTCTGCGCGATCGTGGTGTCGGCTGCACTGGCCGCGGCGGCTTGCTGTTCTGAGAGCCTCGCGGGTCCGACGCTCACCACGGCGAGCTCGCGTTGGTGGGCGGCGAGCGTCCGCCACGTCCAGTTCATGTACAGGGTCGCGAACTGCGTGATCGCAGCTTCAGGTGTGCCCTGCGCTTTCGCGGGTGCCTGGCTGCTCGCGCTCGGCGGCGCAGGCGCGGGCAGCTCCCCGGGGTTCTGTGCCGGGTTGGCGGCCGGCGAGCTGGCCGTGCTCGTCGATGTCGACGACGTGGGACCGGAGGCGTGCTGGTAGGGGTTTGAGATCCCGCAGCCGGCGATCGCCGCGGCGGCGGCGATCAGGGTGAGTGTGTGCGCGAGCTTGTACATGCGATCAGCCGTTCGGTTAGAGGCCGGGTGGGTGCCGGACGCTCCAGGTCGCCCATGAGGGGACGGTCGGGTAGACGCGCCAACGGGGCCCGCCCTGACCGGCGTTGGGGCCGGTGTCGGTGCCGTTGTAGGACGTGTCGAACCGCAAGCCGGCGACGTACATGAACACGTGCCCGGCGTTCGCGTAGACGGTCACGTACCGCCCGGGACCCGGCAGACCCCAGTTCGCGAGCTGGCCTGAGACGAGCGCGTTGGCGCCGAGCACGCCGCCGGCGTGCAAGACGTAGGAGACGGCGCTTGAGCAGTCGTAGCCCGGCTGCAGGGTGTCGAGCGAGCAGCAGTGAGCGCCGCCGTAGATGTACGGCTTGCCGTACAAGCGGTTGCCCGCGGCGACCATCGCCTTGACCGCGGCGGGCGCGTCCTGCCCGGCGGCCGCGAGCCCGGATGCAAGGATCTTCGTCTGCGTGCCGGGGACGAGCGGTAGCGGGATCCCGCCGGGGCTGATGGCGGCGACGCACCCGGGATCGATCGTGCTCGCCCCGGGCGCCTGTGTGCTTGAGGGGAGCTGCCCGAGCGTCGCGCCGGCGCCCGTCGCGGGTGCGAGCTCGATGTCGACCGGGTTCTTTGAGACGCCGAGCTGACCGGCTGATTGCCACCAGACGTCGAGGCGGTAGGGCTGGCCGTTGGCGATGAGTTGGCTGGGGCCTTGGCCGTAGCCAACGTCGCGCTTGTAGAGGATCTTCGCCACGCCGTTGTTCGCGACACGCAACCCGGTCAGGTACGGGAGGTTCGAGAGCGCGTTCGCGTCAGCGAACGTGAAGGTGGCGCCGTTGGCAGGGTTGTGGTCAAGCACCGACAGCTCGGCGAAGCTGTCTGGATGCGCCGGCAAGTACGACTCGCCGGGGATGCCGATCGACCCGTAAGCCCCGCTCGTGGAATCGGTCGGACCGCCGTACATCGTCGCGCCGACCCGATACCACCGGGCTGGTTGGAGGCGCAGCGGCTGGGCGTACATCCCCGCGGCTACCGGCCCGCCGCCCGCTGGCGCATTGACCGCGCCGGGCATTGGGCATGGCGGGTTGCCGGCGCCGGCGAGCAGCACCACCGGCAGCGCGATCAGCACGAAGCTGCCGAGGCCGGCGAGCCACGGAAGCGTTGAGCGTTTCCGTCGCGCTGGCCCGCTGGGGGCGACCAGCGGCAGCGGGGGGGTTGCGGGCGGGGTGGTGACGAGCGGTTGCATCATGCGGCGCGAGATCGGTCGTGGTAGGTCTCGTGCCATTCGCGGGTGCAGAGCAGTCGCTGTGCTTGCCAGGGGTCCCCGTCGGCGTCTTTGAGCGCTTGGGCGCGGCGTGGCTGGTCGTGCTCGGGATCTGATGAGCAGATCCAGTACTCGAGATCGGCGAGCGAGATCCGCACGGCGCCGCGGCCGCGGCGCGA
>JBPCQU010000107.1:0-10277 GCA_050997795.1 Solirubrobacteraceae bacterium
GGTTCACATGCGCCGCGCCCGTTTCATGACCGCGTTGACGCTGTTCGCGGCCGCGCTGCTGGCGTTCGCGCCGGCCGCCCTCGCCCGTGACGACGGCGGCCAGGGCTTCTTCGGCGAGACGACTGACACGAACATCACTGAGACGATGTTCATCGTGATCGCGTTCTTCCCGGTCCTGATCCTGGTCCTCACGCTGATCCAGACCCGTCTCGACAAGCGCAAGCACGCGCGCATGGACGCCGCCAAGGCCCGCGAGGCCAACGCCGACTGGCGCGGCGGCTGGTAGCAGTGCCTCGAATCGGATGAACTACTTCGTCACGGGTGCGACCGGCTTCATCGGGCGTCACCTCGTGCAGCGGCTGCTCGAGCGGGCACCGGGCCCGGACGGCCGGTCCGCCGACATCTACGTGCTGGTCCGGGAAGGCTCGACCGACAAGCTGGAGGCGCGCAAGCAAAAGTGGGGGCCTGAGGCCGAGGGTCGTGTCAAGCCGGTGATCGGCGACCTGGTGAAGCCGCGGCTCGGCGTCTCCGACGAGACAATCGCGCAGCTCAGCTCGGCCGGGATCGACCACTTCTTCCACCTCGCGGCGATCTACGACATGACCGCCGACGAGGAACGAAACCGGATCGCCAACGTCGATGGCACCCGCAACGCGGTGGGGCTCGCCAACGCGCTGCCCGCCGGCCGCTTCCACCACACCTCGTCGATCGCCGCCGCCGGGCTCTACAAGGGCTTGTTCCGCGAGGACATGTTCGACGAGGGCCAGAAGCTCGAGCATCCGTATCACCGGAGCAAGTTCGAGTCCGAGAAGATCGCCCGCACGCAGACCACGATGCCGTGGCGCGTATACCGCCCGGCGATCGTCGTCGGGAACTCCAGGACGGGCGAGATGGACAAGATCGACGGGCCGTACTACTTCTTCACCGCGATCAAGATGGCCCGGCACTACCTGCCGGGATGGTTCCCCCTCGTCGGCCCCGAGCTCGGCTACACGAACATCGTCCCGGTCGACTTCGTGGCCGACGCGATCGACCACATCGCCCACCAGGACGAGCTCGACGGGCAGGCCTTCCATTTGACCAACCCCACGTCACAGCGCTCGGGCGAAGTGATGAACACGATCGCCGGCGCCGCCCACGCGCCGCAGCTGTCGGTGCGGATCGATTCCAAGCTGCTCAAGGCGCTGCCCAAGGGCACGATCGGGATGCTCATGCAGCTTCCGGCCGCAAAAGGAGTGCGCCGGGCGATCCTGGCCGACTTCGGGATCCCCGACGAGGTCCTGGGCTACATCGGGCTGACCGCCCAGTTCGACACCCGCGACACCGAGCGCGCGCTCGCCGGATCGGGGATCGCGGTGCCGCCGTTGGCGACTTACGCGGCCAAGCTGTGGGACTACTGGGAGCGCAACCTCGACCCCGACCTGTTCAAGGACCGGAGCTTCGAAGGCGCGGTCAACGGCAAGACGGTGCTGATCACGGGCGCCTCGAGCGGGATCGGCAAGGCGGCCGCGTTCAAGATCGCCAAGGCGGGAGGGATCCCGCTGCTGGTCGCCCGCAGCACCGACAAGCTCGAGGACGCCAAGCGCGAGATAGAGGATCTCGGGGGCACCGCCTACACCTACTCGTCCGACGTGTCCGACCCCGAATCGGTCGACGCGCTGGTGGAGCGCGTGCTTGCCGACCACCCCGCAATCGACGTGCTGGTCAACAACGCCGGCCGCTCGATCCGTCGCTCGGTGGCGCTGTCCTACGACCGCTTCCACGACTACGAGCGCACGATCGGACTCAACTATCTGGGGACGATCAAGCTGATCATGGGTCTGCTTCCACACATGCGCGACCGCAAGGCCGGCCTGATCGTCAACGTGTCATCGATCGGGGTGCAGACCAACCCGCCCCGGTTCTCCGCGTACGTCGCCTCCAAGGCGGCGCTCGACGCCTGGACGCGCGTGGTCGGCTCGGAGTGCATCGGTGACAATGTCCACTTCACCACGATCCACATGCCGCTGGTCCGCACGGCGATGATCGCCCCGACCAAGATGTATGACAGCTTCCCGACGATCTCCGCCGACGAGGCGGCGGACCTGATCTGCGAGGCGGTCCGCGCCAAGCCCAAGCAGATCAATACCCGGCTGGGGACCTTCGGCGAGGTCGCCTACGCGCTGTTTCCCAAGGCCGTCGACCAGATCCTCTCGACCGCCTACAAGGTGTTCCCCGACTCGGCCGCCGCCAAGGGCCAGAAAGACCCCGAGGAGCGGGCCTCGACCGAGCAGGTGGCGCTCGCGCACCTGATGCGCGGCGTGCACTGGTAAGGGTTTTTATGCCGGCGCTTGCGCGCCGGTTTTTATCCCCGCACCCGCAGGTAGACGATCGCCGCCAGGTAGCTGGCCCCGCCGATCGCCGCCAGCCAGGTGAACGGGTTCCCGTCGTGGCCCCGCCCGAGCTCGATGACGAACGCGATCAGCACCGCGATCAGCACCGCCATCCCGGCGAACAGGCTGGCCCGCATGTCGATCTGGGCGAAGCGCTCGTCGCGCCCATCGCCCCGCAGCCCCCGGATCGTCTCGCTGCGGCCGCCGAACAGGAACACCGCACCAAACGCGACCATGATCCCGAGCGACACGAAGCCTGCCCCGAGGTGGTGACCAATCGCCTGGGCGATCAGATCACGATGCCGATCCCCACCGAGAACATCGGTACGACCCACTTCGATCTACACGTCTGCATCGAACACCTCCTCGACCGTGCTGCCGAAGAACCGGGCCAGGGCGATCGCCAGTGACAGCGACGGCGTGTAGCGATCCTGCTCGATCGAGTTGATCGTCTGACGCGACACGCACAGCGCCGAGGCGAGCTGGCCCTGCGAGAGGCCCCGGTCGGTTCGAAGCTTGCGCACTAGGTTTCTCATCACCCCTGTCAAGCTAGCTTGACATCGTACCGCTGTCAAGCGTACTTTACATTTCTGAGCTCGGGCCGGATCGGTCCTAGTCAGATCCTGAACACCGTGATCAGCCGCTGCTCGTGCTCGGCGTCGATCCGGGCGATCACCTCGATGTGCTGCTCGAGCCCGGATCCGCGCAGCTTCTCGGCCAGCAGCTCGTCGACCTGGAAGATGCCGGCGCTGTTGGACATCTCGATCTCGACCCGCACCGCGCGCTCGCGCCCCGAGGAGATCTTGACCTCCTCGATCGCGTACGCGGACAGCGAGTGGATGTTCTGATGGCCGGCCTCGAAGGGGATCCGGGAGCGGCCCCGGGCCATGTCGAGGGCGTCGGCCACGCGGACGATCCCGGCCTCGACCGTGAATGGCGCCCCGCCGCGGCGGTGACCGATGATCGCGTGCATCGACTCGGCGACGATGATCGAGCGCTCCGGCTCTTCGTACACCTCCGACAACAGCGAGCCGAGTTTGTCGGCGGTCAGGAACAGGCTGTAGCGCTCGTGATCCTCACGGTGGATCGACATCCCGACGCAGTGCATCAGGCACGCCGCGGCCACCACCACCTCGGCGTCGCGCTCGCCCATCCCGTAGTCGGCCACGACGCTGGGCACGACGCCGCGGCGGAACAGCAGCCGCGCGAGCCGCAGGCCGAGGTTGAGCACGACCTGGATATGGACCCAGGAGTGATCGGACATCCCCAACCGCCGGGTCGCATTGACCGCCGAGACGTGCCACCACGCCTTCAGCTGCTGGTCGCCGTTGGCGGCCTCGAGCAGGCGCTCGAGACGCCGGTTTCCCCGCGTCGGGGCCCGCAGCCGCACCCCGGCGAGCGCCTCGCGCGGAGGGATCGGAGGATCGGCCGTCACGTCTTTGAGGCTTCTAGCAGCACTCCCTCGCGGATGCCACCCTGCCCGACGCGCAGCGCGGTCCCGAACGCCTGCGCTACGCCCTCCAGGATCAGCAGCCCGGCCGGCAGCAGCCGGGCGCGCTCGGGGTCGATGGCAAAGCGACGCGAGATCTCGCTCGAGCTCTCGGCGCCCAGCAGCGCTAGGGCGTGGCCCAGCGCCTCGGCGTCAAGCAGCGGGCCCGCCAGCCGGCTCAACGACGTGGCACTGCCGCCGACGGCGACGGCCGCGCCCGGCTTTGGAACTTCCAGGCGCCCAAGCTCGCCGGCTATCTGCGCCCGCCCGCTCACCAGCTCGCGGGTCGTCGGCGGATCGGAGCCCAGCCAGGCGTGCGTGACACCGGCTGAGCCGATCGGGATCGACGCCCACCACGCGACCCTGTTCGGAGCCGCTCCGACGACCAGCTCGGAGGAGCCTCCCCCCACATCGACCACGCCCAAGTCCTCCGCTGGCGGGTGCTCGAGCGTGCCCGCGACCCCGACGAACGCGAGCCTGGCCTCCTCCGCCGCGGAGAGGATCTCGACCGCCAACCCGGTGGCGTTCTCGATCGCCGTGGCCAGCTCGGCGCCGTTCGCGGCGCTCCGGGCCGCCGCCGTGGCGACCACACGCACACGGCACGCGCCGTAGGCGCGGGCGCTGTCGAGCTGCCCGCTCACCACGCTCACGACTTCGCCGATCTTTTCCGGCCCGATCCTCCCGCGGTCCAGCAGCTCGTGTCCGATCCGCGTGAAGGACCGCTCCTGGTGAACCCAGCGCAACCGCCCGCCTTCGCCGTCGGCGACGAGCAAGCGGGTGGTGTTGGAGCCGATGTCGATGCAGCCCAGGCGCACGGCCTCTAGACGAGCGTCTGGGGGCTCTCGGAGCCCGCCCGGGCGTTTACGTCTGCTGGGCCGGTGGCTCGCTCAACGGGCTCGGACGGAATCGCCGGCATCGCGGAGGGCCGCAGCGCAACCCATACCGCCGCCGCAAACGCCAGCGATCCAGCGCCCGCGACCACCAACGCCGCCCGCGGGTCGGCCAGCGCGGTGATTGCGCCGCCGAGCAGGATCCCGATCCCCGGCGCCGCCTGATTGACCGACTCGGTCAGGCCCATCACGAGCGCCATCCACCGCTGTGGTGTGTACTCCTGCAGAACCGTCTGTGCCGCCACCGACTCGACCCCGTTGCCGGCGCCGCCGATCGCCGCCCCCACCACCGCCACGGCGATCGAGGGTGCGGCGGCCATCAACCCGAACCCGATCGCCAGCGCGATCCCGCTGAGCGCGAGCAGGCCACGCGCCGCGCGCCGGCGCCAGCGCGCGTAGGCGCCGCTCCCGACCACCGCCCCAGCCCCCCAGCCCGAGAGCAGCCCGCCGTAGCCTGCCGCTCCCGCGTGCAGCGATTGCTGCGCGAACACGACCTCGACCGGGATCGAGATCGTGAACGCGACGACGCCCCCGCCCTTGAGGAGGATCAGCCATCGCAACGCGCGATCGCTGCGCACATGACGAAGCGCCGCGCGGAGCCTGCCCGCCGAGGGCTCGATCTCCGGGACCACGCGACGCAGCCCGCTCGCGGTGGCCAGGATGACGGCGATCGTCGCGAACAGGCCGCAGTTGACCAGCAGCGCCGCGACGGTTCCGCCGGCGACGACCACGACTCCGCCGATCAGGGGCCCGGTCATGAAGCAAACCGAGAAGACGGCGTTGGTCAGCGCGTTGCCTTCGTGCAGCAGGTCGACAGGCCGCAGCACGTCGACGGTCGCCGTCCGGGCCAGGGCACGTGCGACGATCGCGACGATCCCGTCCGCCAGCGAGAGGGCCAGCACGGGCGCGAGCGAGAAGCGCGCCGCCATCCACGCCAGCACGCCGAACAGGATGCCCTCGAGCCCGTAGAGCACCGGCAGCATCCGCCGCGGCGCGCGCTGGTCGATCCGCGCCACGACGAACGGCGACACCAACGCCGGGGCGACCATCGAGGAGAGAAAGAACGCGGTCGATCCGAGCGCGCTCCCCGTGCGCCGGTAGACGAGCACCGCCAGCGCCAGCGTCCCGACTGACCACGCCAGCTCGTTGAGGCCGTACGCCGCAAGCAGGCGCCGGTAGACGGGTAGACGGAGAACGCGCCTCATACGCTGGCGCCCCCGCGTCCAGATGATGGTGAACGCGGACCTCGCCGAAGGCCGTCCTCCTCCACGAGCCGTGATCCTATACCGGCGCGCCCGCGACCTGACATCCTCTGTGACGAATGTCCCTGCGCGCTCGATCCTGGCACCGCGCCAACACGTTCGCGCACAACCAGTTTCCCGCGCAGCGACTCGCGGCGCAGCGCGAGCACAGCGTCTCGGTGTGCCTGCCGGCGCGCGACGAGGCGCGCACGATCGGCACGATCCTCCAGGTCCTGCTCGCGCTTCGCGAGCTCGGCGTCATCGACCAGTTGGTGGTAGTCGATCACTCGACCGACGGTACGGCACAGATCGCCCGAGATCTGGGCGTCGACGTTCACGATCAGGAGAGCCTGGCGCCCGAGCTCGGCCCCGTGCTCGGCAAGGGCGACGCCATGTGGCGGGCGCTGCCCGTGCTGGACGGGGAGGTGATCTGCTTCCTCGACGCCGACACCGAGCACTTCGGGCCTCACTTCGTCTGCGGCCTGCTCGGCCCCCTGCTTTGCGGCGACGAGATCGCGTTCGTGAAGGGCTTCTACCGGCGTCCGTTCAGGGTAGGGGAGCTCACCCTGCCTGCCGGCGGCGGCCGCGTCACCGAGCTGACCGCTCGGCCGCTGTTGAACCTGTTCTACCCCGACCTCGCGGCCGTGCAGCAGCCGCTCGCCGGCGAGGTCGCCGCGCGGCGCGAGCTACTCGAGCGACTCCCGTTCGTGACCGGTTACGGGGTCGACATCGCGCTGCTGCTCGACGCGTATCACGAGGCCGGCCTTGACGCGATCGCGCAGGTGGACCTCGACGTGCGCCAAAACGCCCACCAGCCGCTGCGCGATCTCGGGCCGATGGCGTTCTCGGTGCTGCGCGCGCTCACGTCGAGGCTCGAGCGCGAGGGTCGGCTGGCCGGGCCGCTGCCGTCGACGTTCCTCGCCCCCGGCGAGGACGAGCTGGGCGCGTTCGGGGCCGACCCGGTCGAGCGTCCGCCGCTGGCGAAGCTGCGTGCCGCGGCCTGAGCTGGTGGCACACTAGCCCCGATGGCTCGGCCTCACCTTCGCGCGATCGCCGCGGTGGCGGCGACCGCCACGGTCGCCCTGGCCGGCTGCGGGTCCGGCGGCGGCCCGAGTTCGAGCGGCGGCGGCCCCGGCTCGAGCGGCGATGCAGCGACGGCGGGCGATCCGCAGGGCACCGGCACGGGGCTGAAGTCACACCCCCAGGCGATCGAGCCGACGGTCGGCGACCAGGCGTCGGTGGCCGCCGCCGCGACCGATCCGGTAGGGGACCCAAACGCCCACGCGGTCTCGCTTGCGGAAGTCAAGCGCGAGTTGAAGATCGTCAAGGAGCTGAACTCGCTCAACCCGGGTCAGGGCTTCGTGTTCCCGATCCTGCCGCTGTCGGTGGTGGAGCCGCCGAGCACCTGGTCGCCCGACCAGGGCGTCGACATCTCGACCAAGGGCGCGGCGTGCGGGGCGGCGGCCGTGGAGGTTGCCGTCACCAATGGGGTGATCGTCCAGGAGGGGATCTCGGGCTTTGGCCCGGCGGCGCCGGTGCTGCGCGTCTCGGGCGGCCCGCTCGCAGGGCGCTTCATCTACTACGGCCACGCGCTGCCGGCGCTGGTTCCGGTCGGCACGGTCGTGCAGGCCGGCGAGCCGATCGCCGAGGTCGGGTGCGGCGTCGTCGGCATCTCCTCGGGGCCGCACCTGGAGATCGGGATCAGCGCGGTCAACGGTCCCACCTGCTGTCCGGGCAACGGACAGACGGCACCGGCGATGCAGAACCTGCTCGAGCGGCTGTATCCCGGAGGCTAGGCGGCGGGGCCGAACGCCTCTCGTGCCGCGCTCGACCCGGTCGCGGCCGCGGCGGCAAACCCGTACGTTCCGTGCTCGCGGAGCTCCCGGGCGGCCTGCACCACGGCGCTGATCGCGGCAAAGGCGAACGCGCCGCCAACCGAGACGCGGCTGACGCCGAGCGCGGCGAGCTCGTCGACCGGCGGAACCCCGGGCCTCGCGAGGACGTTCAGCGGCCGGTCGATCGCGGCTAGCACGGCCTCTATCTCCTGCGCCGTGCTGAGGCCGGGGGCGTACAGCACGTCGGCGCCGGCCGCCTGATACGCCTGCAGCCGGGCGATCGTGTCCTCCAGATCCTCGCGGCGGTGCAGGTAGTTCTCGCTGCGGGCGGTCAGCACGAGGTGCGCCGGACCCCGGTGGGCCGTCTCGGCGGCCGCGGCGATCCGCTCGGCGGCGAGGTCGAGATCGTAGATGGGCTGCTCCTGGCGGCCGGAGTAGTCCTCGATCGAGAAGCCCGCGAGGCCGGCCGCGACCGCGCCCGCCGCGGTCTCGGCGACCTCCTCCGGCGCGTCGGCGAATCCGTTCTCGAGGTCGGCAGAGACCGGGAGCTCGGTCGCAGCGACGATCGCCGCGGCATGCGTGAGCGCCTGGTCGATCGTTACCGACCCGTCCAGACGCCCGAGCGTCGCCGCGAAGCCGCTGCTCGTCGTGGCCAGCGCCTCGAACCCGAGCGACGCCAGCAGACGGGCCGAGCCGGCGTCCCAGGGGTTGGGGAGCAGCAGCGGCCGGCCGGGACGGTGAAGCGCGAAGAAGCTCTCGGCGCGTTGCGCCTGCTCGCTCGAGTGCTCGGAGGTCATCGGTGACACACGATAATCGTTTGCACCGCCCTCGCTAGGCTCAAATGGTGAGCACGGAAACCGAGACCTCCTTCCTCGGGCGCGGAGGCGACCAGGACGGGTCCTTCCAGCGCCAGGAGAGCACGTTCCGACACTGGGTCACCGCGGACGGCTCGAGTGGCTTCGCGCCCGAGCGCGGGCGATACCACCTGTACGTCGCGCGGGCCTGTCCGTGGGCTCACCGGACGCTGATCGGCCGCCGCCTGATGGGTCTCGAGGACGCGATCGGGGTCTCCTACGTCAACCCGCTGCGCGGCCGCCGCGGCTGGGCGTTCACCGGCGGCGAGTACGAAGACCCGGTGAACGGCTTGCGCTACCTGAGCGAAGCCTACGCGGCCGCTGACCCCGACTACGATGCCCGCGTCAGCGTCCCGGTCCTGTGGGACAAGCAGCGGGGGACGATCGTCTGCAACGAGTCGGCGGACATCCTGCGGATGCTCTCCACCGTGTTCGCGCCGCTCGCCGAGCACCCGGTCGAGCTCTACCCGGAGCGGCTGCGCGACGAGATCGACGAGCTCAACGGCGTCATCTACGACGGTGTCAACAACGCCGTTTACAAGGCGGGCTTCTCGACCCGGCAGGAGGTTTACGAGTCTGAAGTTGAGAACCTGTTCCAGACGCTCGACCAGCTCGACTTGCGACTCGCCGACCGCCGCTTCCTGTTCGGCTCTGAGCCGCTCGAGACCGACTGGCGGTTGTTCACGACCCTGGTGCGGTTCGACGCCGTCTACCAGATCCACTTCAAGTGCTCGATCCGCAAGCTGGCCGAGTACGAGCGGCTCTGGCCCTACGCGCGTGACATGTACCAGTGGCCGGGCGTCGCCGGGACGGTCAGCTTCGACGAGATCCGAGCGCACTACTACCGCACCCACCCGATGATCAACCCGAGCGGGCTCGTGGCCGTGATGCCCGCTGTCAGCTTCGAGGAGTCCGCGGGGCGCGAGCGACTGGGTGGTTAGCCGTCACCCGCGATCGTCTTGGAAAGCCAGATGCGCTGGAACCCGCCGTTGGTCTGGCGTCGAGCTCGTCATAGCCGAAGGACGATGAGGCTCCAACGAGATCGCCGCCGTCAGCGACCCACCCGCGGCCCTGACGGACCTTCTCGACGTAGTCGTCATACATCAAGCCGCCGACCGCCGACCATCCGGTCGACTACACGCAGGCCGGCTCGGCGAGATCGGACAACAGACGGGCCAGCCTCGATGGGAGTGAGGCGCATGGCGGCGACCTGTCCCATATCTGCAAGCGACTAGGGTCCTGCGGCGCGACCTACGCCTTCCCCCGGAGAAGAACGTGGAAAATCTCGACTACCGGCCATCATTTTCCACCGGATGCACGCTGAGCGGGTCAGACGTGGAGGATCTCCGTAGCACGAGCAGATTTTCCACGTCAGTGACGAGGCCGGAGCACCCGCAGAGCGACCAGGAGACCGATCGCCAGCGCCGCGACCGGCGCCGGGTTGCGCTTGGCCTGACCCCACAGGACCGACGCCATCAGTGACAGACCCTGCACGGGCTCACTCTCGGGGACGGGGGGCCGGGCCGGCGGCGGGCTGACCGGCGGCGGGCTGACCAGCGGCGGGGTGGCGGCCGGCGGCGGCCCAGCCGGCGGCGG
>JBPCQU010000024.1:0-21889 GCA_050997795.1 Solirubrobacteraceae bacterium
CCTTGAAGAACACCTTGTGCATGCACGCCGCGGACGCGAGCACGCCGGCGCCGACGTAGGGGACGTCGAGGCACTCGAGCAGCCCTTGGACGGTGCCGTCCTCGCCGAAGGGGCCGTGCAGCACCGGGAACACGACCTCGTGCCCCGGGAACCCCGTGCCCGGTTGAAGCGAGACGGGTTCACCCTCGCAGCGCCAGACGCCATCGCGGCCGACGTCAATCGCCGAAACCTCATAGCCCGCAGTCCGCAGCCCTTCGCCGACCGACGCCCCCGAGGCGAGCGAGACCTCGTGCTCGGAGGAGCGGCCGCCGGCCAGCACGGCAACGCGGGTGCTCATGGCTTGTGCGAGCTCGTCGTGGACGACCCAGTCGTGGGAGTGCTGGTCGTCGGAGTGCTGGTCGTCGGAGTGCTGGTCGTCGGTGGCACGTAGTGACCGACCACGATGGTCACTGTGCTGTGCTGCTTGGCCTTCGCACCCCCTGGGGGTGACTGCGACAGGACGCTCCCGGACTTCGTCTTGTCGGTCACGTTCGTGGTCTGGCGAACGACCTTGAATCCCGCGGCGGTGAGCGCGCTCACGGCGCCCGAAGCCGGGTCGCCGACAACCGGCGGGACCGTGCCGGTGGCCGGGGCGGCGGCGACGACGATCGTCACGGTCGATCCGGGGGCGACGGCGGTGCCACCGGACGGGTTCTGACTGATCACGTCACCGGGCTGCGTGGTGCTCGAGCTCTGAGTGGTAGAGCGAACGTTGAAGCCGGCGTTGGTCAACTCGGTGCTCGCGCTGGCTTGATTCTGACCCGTTACGTCGGGGACCTGCTTCTGGGGCTTGCCCGACGACACGAACAGCGTCACCTCAGTTCCGGGCGCGACAGCCTGTCCGGCCTTCGGGTCAGTTCCCGTCGCGTCCCCGACGGCGTACTGCTGCGACGGCTGAGCAACGGCGCGCACCTTCAACCCCGCGCGCGTGATCAGCTTCCTCGCCGCCGTCTCGCCGAGCCCGAGCACCGAGGGAATCGTCCGCTGCCCCGGTCCCTGCGAGACGCTCAGGGTCACCGTTGAACCCTCGTCGGCCTTGACTCCCGCGGAGGGATTCTCCCCTATCACCGTTCCCGGCGCCTTGGCGCTGGGAACGTTGATCGGCGCGACGATGAAGCCGGCGTTCTGGACCACCGTCCGGGCGACGTTCAGGCTCTCGCCCGTGACCGGCGGCACCACGCGCTGCTTGGGACGGCTGATGAAGTACGCGGCGGTTGCCGCTCCGGCGATCAGCGCCACGACCACCGCGGCGATCAGCCACGGGAGCCAGCGGCGGCGACCCTCGTCGTCGGTCGGCGGTCCGTTGCGGTCACCGGCGCCGTTTGTGGTGTGGTCCGGATACGGGGCCGGCTCGGGAGGCGCTAGGGCCCCGACGGCGGCCCCACCCGCCCCGGCCGCCGCACCCGCGGCGACAGCCGCCATGCTCGCCGTGTTCTGAGCGCCGCCTCCGGACAGGATCGATGCCTTTGCGTTCTCCAGCGCGGCGATCAGCTGGTCGGCATTGGCCGGGCGATCGCTCGGGTTCTTGTTTAGCGACCAGAGCACGACCTGCTCGAGCGCAAGCGGGATCCTCGGGTTGATCTGACTCGGCGGCGGGGGCGCCTCGGAGACGTGCTTGAGCGCGATCGTGACCGCCGCATCGCCCTCGAAAGGCACACGCCCGGTGAGCAGTTCGTAGAGGACGACCCCGATCGAGTACAGGTCTGACCCCTGGGCCACGGCATGGCCCTGAGCCTGCTCGGGAGACAGGTACTGGGCCGTTCCCATGATCGAGCCCGTCTCGGTCATGTCCGATGCCCCCGCACGGGCGATCCCGAAATCGGTCACCTTCGCCTGGTCGGCGTCATCGACGATCACGTTGTGGGGCTTGAGGTCGCGGTGGATGACGCCGCGCCGGTGGGCGAAGCGAGCAGCCTTGAGGATCTGGATCGTGATGTCGATCGCCCGGACCGGGTCGACCGGCGCCTCGTCGCGGATCAGCTGCTTGAGCGACCGTCCGGGCAGGTACTCCATAGCGATGTAGTACGTGTCGTCGTAGCTGCCGCGGTCATAGACGCTGACGATGTTCGGGTGCTGCAGGCCGGCCGCCGACTGAGCCTCGCGGCGGAAGCGCTCGACGAAGTCCGGGTCGGCCGCGAAGCGCCCGTGCAGGAGCTTCAGAGCCACCTTGCGGCCGAGCTGCTGGTCCTCGGCGAGGAAGACGTCGGCCATGCCCCCCGACCCGAGGCGCGAGAGCACCTTGTAGCGCCCGTCGATGATCGTGTTAGGGGCCGGCGTCGACACGGCGCCTACTGACCCTCGGCGAGCAGCGTCTGGACCACGGCCCTGGCGATCGGCGCCGCCACCTGCCCACCGAACTCGCCCTGCGTGCGCTCGATCGTGACCGCGATCGCCACCTTGGGGTGGTCGATCGGCGCGAAGCCGATGAACCACGGCTGGGTCAGGTTGAGCCCAGCCACCCCGACCGAGGCGGTCCCGGTCTTGCCGGCGAACGCGATACCCGAGCCGAGCTGGGCGGCCTGGCCCGTTCCCTCGTCGACGACCTTCCTCATCATCTGCGCGATCTGAGGCGCCGTGGAGGCCTTCATCACCTGGCCGTAGACGCTCGGCGTGATCGTCTGCACCGTGCGGCCGTCCTGGTCTATCACCTTGTCGGCCAGGTGAGGGGTCATCAGCTTGCCGCCGTTGGCGACCGCCGAGGCGACCATCGCCATCTGCAGCGGCGTGACCAGCAGGCCGCCCTGCCCGATCGCGATCCGGCCGATGTCCTCGTTCGGGCTGCCCGGACGGTAGGCCTTGCCGTTGGGGGCCTGGGGATAGCTCGAGTTGAGCTCGCGGGACGGCAGGTCGATCGGCGGCTTTGAGTAGAAGCCAAAGCGCTCCATGTACCTGGTCATCGTCCCGCGGCCGAGCGCCACCGCCACCTGCGCCCACACGGTGTTGACGGAGTTCGTCAGCGCGTCGGTCAGGTTGGTCGGGCCGAAGCTCTGGTTGTTGTCATTGGACAGCGGCACGCCCGAGATCGTGACCGGCGAGTTGCCGTTGACGACCGAGCTCGGCGTGTACTTGCCGCTGTCGATCGCTGCCGTCGCAGTGACCACCTTGAACGTAGATCCGGGGGGGTAGCCCGCCTGGGTGGCGCGATTGAAGGTCGAGGTCCCGGGCCCGGTGGCGGTCGGGGTGTTGTCGTTGTAGCTGGGGTTCGAGTACATCACCTTGACCGCTCCGGTCTGCGGGTTGAGCGCCACCACCGACCCGGCCCGCCCGGCGAGCTCCTGCGCCGCCACTCGCTGCGCCTTGGGGTCGAGCGTCGTGGTGAGGTCATCACCGACCGGATTGGGGCTCAACTGCCCGAAGATCGAGCTCAGGCCCGTCTGCAGACCGCGCAGCGCGCTCCCCCGGGAGAGCTCGAGCCCGGCCGCCTGCCCTTCGATCGCGTTCAGGTACCCCACCGGCTGGGCAAACAGCGGGCCGGTCGGATAGGTCCGCTTCCAGGTATGTGCCGGCGCCGCCACCGACCTGGCCAGCACGGTCCCGTCGTCGGCGAGGATGCGCCCGCGCTTGATCCGCAGATCGTCGACGAGGGTGCGCCGATTGAGCGAGTTGGTCGTCAATGACGATGCCTCGAACACCGTCCAGCGCGAGGTCCAGCCGATCAGCAGCGCGAACAGGACGACCACGAATGCGAACAGCTTGGCGATCGCGCCGTTCACACGCTCACCGGCCTGCGCGCGCGATCGGAGACCAGCAAGAGCAGTGCCAGCAACACGAAGTTGGCGACGATCGAAGAGCCACCATAGGAGATGAACGGCAGCGTCACGCCGGTCAGAGGAATCACCCGCGTCACGCCGCCGACGATCACGAACACCTGGAGCGCGAACATCGCGGTCAGCCCGGTTGCCAGCAGCTTCGAGAACG
Organism: Solirubrobacteraceae bacterium; assembly: GCA_050997795.1. GTDB lineage: Bacteria > Actinomycetota > Thermoleophilia > Solirubrobacterales > Solirubrobacteraceae > Palsa-465. The sequence goes on from JBPCQU010000024.1 coordinate 3,958, forward strand.
AATCCCGAGCCAGCAGCGCCGTCTTGAAGCCGCGCCAGACGAAGATCAGGTAGGTGAGCAGAACCGCGGTGGCGCCGAACAAGCCCAGCTCGTCTGCGATCACCGCGTAGATCATGTCGGTCTGCGGGAAGGGGAGCAGCGTCGCGCCGCCGGGCATCGAGAGCACCGCCTGCCCGAATCCCTGACCGAACAACCCCCCCGCGGCTTGCGCGAACAGCGAGTTGGCGACCTGGAAGCTGCCCAGCGGAGCGTTGTAGAGCCGAGGGTCGAACGGATGCAACCACGTCTCCACCCGGGCGTGGATGTGGGGTATGTGGGTGCCCAGGTACCAGAAGCCGACCGCGGCGGCGACCAGGCCCGCGACCACGAACGAGACCCGATTGGTGGCCACGTAGAGCATCGCCAGCAGCGCCCCGTAGAACATCACCGAGGAGCCGACATCGCTGAGCACGACCAGGATGGCCATCGCCAGCCCCCAGATCACCACCACCGGTCCGAAGTGCTTGAGCGGAGGGATCGTCACCCCGAGCCAGCGGCGAGCCCCGACCACGAGCAGCTGACGGGTGTCGCGCAGGTAACTGGCCAGGAAGACGACGAGCCCGATCTTGGCGAACTCCGGCGGCTGGAACACGAACAATCCGGGGATGCGAACCCCGAGATAGGCGCCGTTGGCCTGATAGCCGACCACCGGAAGGCGCGGCAGGATCATCAGCCCGAGCGAGATGAAGACGATGATGTAGCGGTACTGCTCCAGCCGGCGGTAGTCACGAAAGACGACGATCGTGACGGCGAACAGGATCAGCCCGAGCACGAACCACTGGGCTTGCTGGCGGGCGAGCGTCGAGTCGATCCGGTAGACCATCACCAGCCCGAAGCTCGCCAGCACGGCGATCAGCGGGAACATGTAGGGGTCGGCGTGGGGGAGCGTCACGCGGATGAAGATGTGGGCGGCGAGACACAGCCCGAGGAAGATCGCGCCGTAGGTGAGCGAGATGTTCGAGAGCCCGTTCGAGCGCTGGATGAACACCCCGGCGAAGCCCGCGGTGACGAGCAGCGACGCCGGGATCAGGCCGAACAGCTCTCGGTTGCGAGCGGTCATTTGACGAGTTGGCCGAGCTCGGCGGCGCGAACGAGGCTGATCGCGTCCGATTGCGAACGGAGCTGGTGGTTGAGCAGCTGCAAGCGCCGCTGTGCGGGCAAAGACCGTGCCGGCACGCCCGAGACATAGAACGACTCGTAGAGGCGAACGCCGAACGGGAGCTCATATGGCAGCCCCCGGTAGATCGTCACGACGCCCTGCGAGTTGGTCCCGACGAAGAACAGCTGACGGGTCGCCAGATAGCCGCCCGCGGCTATCAGCGCGACGACGATCAGGATCGAGAGCAGCGCGGCGATCGGCGTCGCGAAGCGGCGCGGACCCCGGTGTCGCGAGCGGGCGCCGGAATCCGTGGAGTGGCGCGGCGTCCGCCCCGGTCGCACCCGCGCCCGAGAAGTTGGCCGCGGTGGCGGTTGCTTGGGTAATGCGGCCTGATCACGGGGGGCGGTGAGGGTCGCGCTCGCCCGTTCTGCGGACGCAAGGCCGACGATCGTCGGCTCGTCGACGACATCGCCGCCGGCGTCCTCGAGCATGAACAGGACGACCGTGATGTTGTCGCGCCCACCCGCTTCGTTGGCCTCATCGATCAGGCGCGCGGCAGCTCGGTCGAGATCGGCTTCTTCGCTCAAGATCGCTGTGACCTGGTCCTCGGTGATCATCGAGGTCAACCCGTCGCTGCACAGCAGCACGACATCGCCCGGGCGCCCGGCGTAGGTCCAGGTGTCGACTTCGACCTCAGGATCGATCCCGAGCGCGCGCGTGATGATCGATCGCTGGGGGTGCTCGGCCGCCTGCTCTTCGGTCAGCTTGCCGCGCTTGACGAGCTCCCCGACCAGGGTGTGGTCCTGGGTCAGCAGCCCCAGCTCGCCGTCGCGGAACAGATACGCGCGGCTGTCGCCGACATGGGCCACCGCGAGGTCGGAGTCGCCGACGTAGACCGCGGTCAGCGTCGTGCCCATGCCGGCGCGCTCGTGCTCAGACCGAGAGATCTCGTAGATCCGCCGATTGGCCACCCGCGCGCACTCCGCCAGGCGCTGCTCGGCGCTGCCCTCCCCGGGCAGCTCGCCCTCGAACGCCTCGACGGCGATCCTCGAGGCGACCTCGCCCGCCTGGGCGCCCCCCATTCCGTCCGCGATCACAAACAGCGGTGCTCGCGCGAACGCGCTGTCCTCGTTGTCGCGCCGTTGGCGGCCGGTATCGGTCTTCCAGGTTGTATGCGCGGCTCGGAGCATGTCGGCCTATCGCTTGCGGCTGGTGACCGTCATTGCAGATATGAGAACTCAGAGTCGCCGATCCGGATCCGGTCTCCCTCGTGGAGCGGTTGCGGGCCAGTCAGCGGGTGCTCGTTGAGGTACGTCCCGTTGGTGGATCCGAGATCTTCGATCACCACCACGTGACCCTCGCGCGAGATGCGGGCGTGGCGAGAGGACGCGAACGGATCGTCGAGCTGAATCTCTACGTCGCCACGGCCGAGCGTAGCGCCGTCGATCAGGTCATAGGCGACCCCGGTCTCGTGACCGGGCGCACGCTCCACCAAAAGGCGCGGTTCGAAGCCGTCGAGGTCACCGAGCCCTGAGGCGGCGTCGTACATCCCAGTCGCGTCCTGGGGTGGGGGGCGATCAGACTCGACGACGCCACCGCGTCCGCGCCGAAGGTCACGCATCGCGCTCCACGCGACCCAGACCAGGAACAGGTACAGAACGGCGAGGAAGCCGAACTTCAGGCCGACGGAAACAGGCTCGAGCACCGATCCTCCCCGCCGCCTACTCGAGCTCGAACTTGATCCGCGACGTCCCGAGCTCGATTTCGTCCCCGGGCTTTAGGACCTCTGAGCCGTCGATCCGGCGGCCGTTCAGGCGCGAGCCGTTGGTCGAGCCAAGGTCGGTCAGCACCCACGATCCGCCGCGGGCGCGGATCTCGGCGTGCTTGCGCGACACGTTGGGGTCGTCGAGCATCACTTCGCACTGGCGGCTGCGACCCATCGTCGCTCCGGCGGGGCCGACCACCAGCCGCTTGCCTCCAGTCAGCAGCAGCGCGGTCTGGAGGCGCGCGTGCGCGCGCTCCTCGAGCGGCTCGGCGACGCGACCTGCGGTGCTGTAGACCATCGTCCGTCCCGACTCGTCGGCCACCGGCTCGGGATCCGCGACGTGCTCAGGGCTGACGACCCTGGTCTGGATCCCGAACTCTCCGAGCCCGAGGCGATCGTCGGTCTCGAACTCGACCACCGGGCGGGACATCAGCGCCAGCTGCTCGCGCCGGGAGTGCTCGAGCAGATACCCCGCCAGCTCGCTCGCGAGGGCGTCCTCGTAGTCGGCGAACCGCTCGCGGTCGCGAGGAGACAGATACACGCGGTATTCGTTGGGCACGTAGGTGCGCGAGACCGAGAATGTCTTGTGCTCCTCCATCTCGCGCGCCAGCTTGCGCGCGATCTCGACCGGTCGGACCTCAGACCTGAAGGCACGACTGAACGTGCCTTCGACGAGGCCGGCGATCTTGCTCTCCAGGCTCTTGAGCACACTCATGGGAACGCCCCTTCGGGCTGATCCATGCTACGGAAATTGTCCTCCGGAGCCAGACGAATCGCGCTTCGGATGCCCGGGATGCCGCTGTTGCCAAAGCCGGCGCTCGACCGGCAGCCAGGACGGAGCCAGCGCCACGACAGCGCCCGCGGCCGCGCCGAGCACCGCGGCGGGCGCGGTGGCGATCAAGTCCGAGCCGTGTACGACGGTTATCGCGGCCGCCGTGGCCGCCGCGAGCGCCGCCGACCAGATCACCACGCGCACACAGTCGAGCGCCCGTGAGCGTCCGAGCACCAGCCAGGGAAGCACGGCCGCGGCGAGCGCCCAGACCGCGGCGGGCGCCAGCGCGCCCGAGCTCAGCAGCGGCACCAGCACCCGGTGGACCGTTTCGTAGGGCGAGCCGGCCCACGCGTCCATCGGCGAGCTTGCCGGTACCGGTTTGAGATAAAGGACACGGCCGGCGATCGGCGCCGCGATCAGGAGCCAGATCCAGCCTGCCGCTCCTAGGGCGGCTCGGCGCCAGGCCGTGGGCGCGCGCGCCGCGAGCGCGGGCCAGGCGCCGGCCAGGCCGATCAGACCGAGCGCTGGCGCCCCGGCGGGCAGCGGCCAGGCTTGGGGCGTGCGGACGGTGAAGAGCACCGGCACGAGCAGCGCGAGGAGCGCGAGCAGCGCGAAACCCGGGCGACCCTGGGCGATCGTCGTGGCACAGGCCGCCGCCGTCAGCGCCAGCCACCCGACGCGGGGAAGGACCAGAGTCAGGCCGCCGGCGGCCAACGCCGCCGCGGCGGGGGGAAGGGGAGCGGTCGCCAGCAGCACTGCGGAGAGCCACGCGGCGGTCGCGGCGGCGCCAAGCGCCGCGAGGGCGCGGGCCGGCCAGGCAAGCGGGGAGGCGGGTGCCTCGGGGGCCGTAGAGGCGGGCGCCTCGGGATCCGAGGTGCCGAACCCCAGTTGCTCGCCGCCGGCTTGGTTGCAGCGCTCTTCACGACTCGCCCACGGGGCCGCGACCACGCCCGACTCGTCTCCGACCTGTTCTCGCGCCGCTACCAGCGCGCGGCGCAGGTGGGAGACGGTCCCGCGCTCGCGAGGTCGCGGCCGCAGAGCCAAATCGATCCCCTGGCCAAGCTCGCGCGGAAGGTCGCGTCGCTGGCGCCGAAGCGGGGGCAAATGCGTCCCGAGTCGTCGTGCGCGCTGCGCGACGGTGCTCACGCGGACCGGATTGATCCCGGTCAGCGCCTCGTAGAGAACGAGCGCGAGTGAATAGAGGTCGGCCGCGGCGCCGGCTGGAAGCCCCTCGGCCTGCTCGGGGGCCATGTAGTCCAGGGTGCCGATCACGTCTCCGGTGTGCGTCAGCGAGTCACCGCCGATCACGCGGGCGACCCCGAAGTCGGTCAGCTTGGCGAGCTGCGCTGGCGTCGCCGGCCGCTGCGGCACAAGCACATTGGAGGGCTTCACGTCGCGGTGGATGACCCCTTCGGCGTGAGCGTGCTCGAGCGCATCGCAGAGAGCGATCCCGATCGCGACGATGTCCCGGTCTGACAGCAGGCCGCTCTCGAGCAACTCGTTGAGCGTCGAGCCGCGCACGAGCTCCGAGACCAGATAGGCGCCCTCGTCGTCGACCGCCGCTTCGTACAGCGTCACGATCCCCGGATGGGCCAGCCGCGCCGCCACCCGGGCCTCGCGCTCAAAGCGGCCGCCGACGACCCGCTCGCGCGGCAGGATCTTGACGGCCACGTCGCGCTCGAGCCGCTCGTCGCTCGCCATCCAGACGGTCCCGAACGCGCCGGCGCCGAGCCGCTGGTGCAGGCGGTAGCGGCCGAGCACCAGCGGCGCCGGACCGGCGGCGTGCCGGGTACGCCTCTTGTCGCCCGTTGTCTGCCTGGCGGTCCGCGCTTGACTCGCGCTCATGCGGCGAGTTTCCACGTTCCCGCGGCGGTCCCTGCGGCGGCTGGCGGCTGGGCGCATGCATTCGTCGCCTGCACGCGCGATTGCGCGTTTGTCGATCCAGCCGTAGTGCCGGTCATACTGGGCGCTTCACTGTCTTCAAGGAGCGATCCCGCTTGTCGTTCTTCGACGAGGCCGACGAACCTCGTACACCGCCTCGTACACAACAGCGCAGACGCCGGCCATCGGGAACGGGCCGTCGGCCGCCAAGCGATCAGCAATCGATCCAGGCACGACGCGCGGTGGCCGCGGTCGCGCTGCTGATCGTGGTGATCCTGATCGCCCTCGGCGTCCACAGCTGCCAGGTCAGCGCACGCAACAGCGCCCTGAAGGACTACACGAACAGCGTCTCCTCGCTGATTCAGCGTTCCACGCATACCGGGACGCAGCTGTTCACGGTGCTCCAGAGCGGTGCCAGCTCGAGCAACGCCCAGAGCCTGCAGAACCAGATCAACCAGACGCGGCTGAACGCCGCCGGCGAGCTGGGCGGCGCGCGCAAGCTCAGCGTCCCCGACCAGGTCAAGGCGGCCCACCAGAACCTGTTGCTGGCGCTCCAGATGCGCGTCGACGGGGTCACGACCATCGCCCAGCAGATCCAGCCCGCGCTCGGCACGTCGACGAGCAAGGACGCGGTCAACTCGATCGCCGCGGCGATGGCGCGCCTGTATGCATCGGACGTGCTCTACAAGGACTACACGGCGACGGCGATCGCCGGAGCTCTGCACGCGGCCGGGATCGCAGTCGGGGCCCCCAACGGCGAGACGATCGCCGGGGGTCAGTTCGTGTCCGACGTGCAATGGCTGACGCCGACCTTCATCGCCAGCGAGTTGCACGTGTCGATCCCGGGGGCCACGACCTCCGGCAAGGTCGCCCCCGGCTTGCACGGTCACTCGCTCGACTCGGTCAGCGTCGCCGGCACGACGCTCCAGACCGGGTCAACGAACACAATCCCAGCCAGTCCCGCGCCAACATTCACGCTCAACTTCACCAACGGCGGGGGCAACGCCGAGACCAACGTGGTCTGCAAGGTGAGCGTCACCTGGACCAGCGTCAGCGGGCAGACGACCGTGGCGCAGACGACCCCCGGCCAGCACGCGACCTGCAAGGTGACCCTGAGCTCGGCGCCGCCGGCCGGCACCCAGACCGTGGTCGCGACGATCGAAAAGGTTCCGGGCGAGAAGAACACGACCAACAACTCGCTCTCGTTCCCGGTCACGTTCCAGTAGCGCGGGGTCGCTGGGCGACTTCGTCAGCGCCCCAGCAGCGTGGCGCGCCCAGCGTCAGCGCTCTGGCTGCGGAGCCGGAGGCCGTGTCCCCCAATCCGCGGCGCTCGGCTCCGACCCTCCGCCTATCCTTTGGGCGGTGCACGACCTCTCGAGCACCGTCGGCATCGTCGCGATCGCTGCAGGCGCGGTGGCCGTGGTCGCGTTCGTGGTCAGTGCGATCCTCGCGATCCGTCTGCACCGCCTGCGATCTGACCAGCGCAGCGTGCTCGGCGACCGCAAGCTCGATCTCGTGGCCCACGCGGCCACGCTGCAGAGCCAGTTCGAAGCGCTCAACGGCTACGTCCAGGACGTCGCAGCCCGCCTGGACCAGCGGATGCAGACGGCCGAGCAGCGCCTCGACGGGGCGATCGCCTACCGCTCACTGATCCGCTACGACGCCTACGGCGAGATGTCGGGGCGTCAATCGACCTCGATTGCACTGCTCGACTCGTCGCACTCGGGCGTAGTTCTGTCCTCGATCCACCACCGCGACCAGGCGCGGCTGTACGCCAAGCAGATCCACGCCGGCCGGGGCGAGCTCGAGCTCTCGCCCGAGGAGTCCGAGGCGATCCGGCTGGCGCTCGAGGGTGGCGTCGTCGGGGACCGGGCCACCGGGTAGACCGGGCCGCTTGACCGCGACCGAGATGCGGGTCGGCTACTTCGGGCCCGAGGGCACCTTCACCCAGGAGGCGCTGCTTGCGGCGAGCCAGGGGGCAGAGCTGGAGCTGATTGCGCTGCCGACGATCTACGACACGGTGATGGCCGTCCACACCGGCGCGGTGCAGCGCGCGCTGGTTCCGATCGAGAACTCGCTCGAGGGATCGGTCAACGCAACTCTCGACGCGCTCGCGATGGAGACCGAGGACGTCGAGATCCTCGGCGAGGTCGTGCACCCGATCCGCCACTGCCTGATCGCACGGACCGAGCTCGACCTGTCGGAGATCGAGGTCGTGATCTCGCACCCCCAGGCCAGCGCTCAGTGCGCCCGCTTCATCCGCACACGCCTGCCCGACGCGCGGGTGCTGGCGGGAAGCTCGACCGCCGAGGCGGTACGGCAGGTCGCGGCGCACGACGGGCCGTGGGCTGCACTCGGCAACCGCCTCGCGGCCGAGCGGTACGGCTGCCAGGTGCTTCGGTCAGCCGTCGAGGACGTGGCCGACAATGAGACCCGCTTCGTGTGGCTCGGGCCGGTCGGAGCCCCGCCGGGGGGGCCCGCGGCCGCCCGGGAGGCGGCCGCTCCGCTCGGTCCTTGGAAGACCGCGATCGTGTTCTGGGGGATCGGCTCCGAAGCGCCGGGCTGGCTGGTTGCGTGCCTGTCCGAGTTCGCGCAGCGCGGGGTCAATCTAACCCGGATCGAGTCGCGTCCCCGCAAGCAGGGCCTGGGGCGCTACATGTTCTTCGCCGACCTCGAGGGGCGCGCCACCGAGCCCCATGTGGCGGCGGCACTCGAGAGCCTCTACACACACGTCGAGGCGCTGCGGGTGCTCGGGTCTTTTCCGGCGGCGTGACTCAGGATGCGCGCTGTTGGGGCCGGGTTTACGCGCTCGCGCTCCTCGCGGGAATCGTCGCCCCCGCCGCTACACTGCCGCGTGCGCAGCCATGACCTCCTCGGTAGCACCAGAGCCATTGGGGTCCGCGCCGCCTTCACAGCACCAGCGGCGCGGGCGAGCCGTTGGCCGGGTGCTGGTCTTGAACGCGACCTACGAGCCGATCAACGTCTGCACCGTCCGCCGCGCGGTTGTCCTCCTGCTCAAGGAGAAGGCGGAGGTGATCGAGCGAGCCGACTGGCAGCTTCACTCCGCCAACACGACGATCGCGCGACCGGTCGTGATCCGGCTCGTGAGCTACGTCCGCATCCCGCGTGACACCCACCGCCGCAAGATCACCCGCCGGGCCGTGTTCGCCCGCGACGACTGGACCTGCCAGTACTGCGGCGCGCGCTCGAACCTGACCGTCGACCACGTCGTGCCCCGCTCCAAGGGCGGCCCCTCGAGCTGGGAGAACATCGTCGCCTCGTGCGCGCCGTGCAACCGGCGCAAGGGCAACGCCCTCCCGCGTCAGGCGGGCATGCGCTTGATCAAGCAGCCGCGCACGCCCAACCCGAACGTCTTCATCCAGGTCGCGAGCCCGACGATCCCCACCGCCTGGCGGGCCTATCTCGCCGCCTGAGCGAGCCTCACGGGCAGGTTCCGTTCGTCCGCGCGTAACCCAGCCGCCGACCCAACCGTCGGCGAAACTACGCGGCGTAGCGCTGGGCGGACCGAGCCTTGGCCTTGGCCGCCTCGACCTCGCGGTTCTTGGGCGGCGCCGCGGTCCTTAGCTCGCCGAGCAGCTGCAGCGACGCCGTCGTCACGGCCTCGATCGCCGCTTCGAACGCCGCTTCGTTGGCCTGCGAGGGCTTCGAGAAGCCGCTGATCTTGCGGACGTACTGGAGAGCGGAGGCTCGGACCTCGGCCTCGGTCGCGGGAGGCTCGAAGTTGTGGAGAGTTCTGATGTTTCGACACATCGCCCCAGCGTAGTGGCTCGGGGCCACGAGCCGTCGCGCCGGTTCGAGAACGAAGCGTCTCGAGGCGGCGGGCCGTCGCCCAGAACGAGCGAAGGGCGCCGGTGCCGCCGACGCCCTTCACTCACAACTGGCTGCGATTTCCGCGATGGGCTACGTCGCCGCCGGAGGGACTACTCCCGGCGCCCATCGACGGCGGTGTCGCGGGGGGACTCCGCTAAGCGGGGTCAGCCTCCGACCTAGCGGCCGGACACCTCCAGGGTCCCGCAAGAACTGTCAGACAAGTTAGGACCACCTCCTTTCTCTGGTGTCCGCAGAATAGCGAAACCGCGCGACGCTATAGCTGGCTCGCGATCCGGGCGGCCCGACGACCTCCGAGCACCTGCGTGTACTTGAGAAAGTCGACAGCATCGACGGCCGCTTCCCACCTGGCCCGCGTCAGTGGTGTGCGGTCGGGTGCAGCTCCGGCCGATAACCAGCGGCGAGGGTCGCGACCGTGGCTCGGGGCGTGACGACGGTGACCTTGCCGACCTTCGCTCGTGGGCGACGTTGCTGCTAGCCGCCGGGAGTCCAGGCCAGCAGCCGATCGTCGCGGACCAGCCAGGGCCGACCGTCGAGGCGGATCATGCTGCCGTCGGGGAGTGCGGCGAGCCGCTCGGTGAAGGTGCGCTTGGTGTCGGCGCCGGTGAGCCGGTCCGCATGCAGGTGGGCATCGATCCCGGGGGCGCCGACCGCCTCCCCAGGATGCGCGACGGACCAGGCCGCCTTGAAGGCTCTGTAGGCGGCGCCGCGACATTCGCCGCACGGTCGATGGCCGGCCGCTAACGCGGTCGGCTCATCGAGGAAGAACAGCTCGGTCAGCTTCCCGGGGGCCCAGAGCGGACGGCGGCGCCCCTTGAACTCGAGCAGGCAGATCGCCCAGACGCGCCCGCGGGAGTAGCGCACGAGCTTGCCGTCGCGGTCGTGGAGCACGCCTCGGTTGCCCCAGAACATGCCCCGATCGGGGACCGCGATCAGCTCACCTTCGGGGGTAACTCGGTTCTGCCTCGGCACGATCTGCGCTCCTTCTCCTTCGGGAGCCGGTTGATGGCGTGACTACCGGTGGCCCACAGGTGCTGGACAGCGTAGGCGCGCCACGGTCGCCACGCCGCCGACGCCGCCGCCAGCGCGCCAGGGGTGGATGGCAGACCGAGGTCTCGGGCCGCCCCGATCACGCCGAGATCGCCAGCCGGGAACGCGTCGGCATCGCCCAGCGCTCGCATCGCGATCGTCTCGACGGTCCACGGACCGAACCCCGGGAGCGCCGTCAGCCGGCACCGGGCCTGCGCCACCGTGCTCCCCGGGCCGAGGTCGAGCTCGCCCGATGCCAGCGTCGCCACCAGGGTCGTCAGCGTCGTCCGGCGTGAGTGCGGGAGCGCCAAGGTTTCCGGATCGAGACCGGCCAGCGTCGCCGGGTCTGGGAACAGGTGGGTCAGACCGCCGGCGGGATCATCGATCGCCGCTCCGTACGCGCTCACCAACCGGCCGGCGTGGGTTCTCGCCGCTGCGGTCGACACCTGCTGACCGAGCACGGCCCGGACCGCGAACTCCGCCGGGTCGACGGTGCGCGGCACCCTCCGGCCTGGGGCCTTGGCCACCAGCTCGCTCAGATACGGGTCTGAGCCCAGGTGCTCGTCGACCGCCGCAGGATCGGCGTCGAGATCGAGCAGCCACCTACAGCGGCTGATCGCCACCTCCCGATCTCGCCGATCGCCGAGGGTCAGAAGGCAATCGATGTGGTCGGGTCGGGGTGAGAGAGCGACGATGGCGCCGCCATGGGGCAAGCGGAGCGTGCGGCGATACCAACCATCGCGCCATTCCTCGACGCCGGGCACAGCGGTGGCCACCAGGTGCCCGAACAGGTTCTCCGGACGCAGCGGACGGCGAAACGGCAGGCGCAGACTCAGGGTGTCTCTCAAACGGGGCCCTCGGGGTGCAGGCTGGACTGGCGGGCGACCAGCGGCGCTGTGCTGAGCGCGAGAGCCGAGGAGATCAAGAGCAAGATCGGGTAGCTGGCCCAGCGCTCAGCGAGCGCAAGCAGATACGGGGCGGCAAAGCCGACGTAGGTGAGGGCGTAGTAGGCGGCGGTCAGACCGGCCAGCGCATCGTCATCAGCCAGACGTCCGACCTCGACCAGGCCGGCGACCAGACACAGCCCGTAGGCCCATCCCAGCACGATCGCGCAGGGCGCCAACAGCCAGACTTGCTGGGCCTGCGCGGTCACCGCAGCGAGCGCCAGACCACCGCCGAGCGCCACCAGTCCGAGAATCCCCGCACGGTTGCTCGCCGCCTTCGTCTGCAGTCCTCGTGCGAGCGGCTGGATCAGCACGCCGGCCAACGCGGTCAGCGAGGTGATCGCTGCCGTCAGAGCAATGCCGTCGGTGGCGCGCTGGGCGCCGACGACGCTTGGCAACAGCGCAAACGCGATCGCGGGGGCGGCGAACACCCACGGCGCCATCGGCGCCACGACCCCCCGAAAGCGGGGTCCCCGAATCCCGGGGACGGCCAGCCGCACGGCGTGCCGGCGTGAACGCGAGACCGTCTCGGGAACCTTGACTAGCGCCACCACCACCACGACCATGAGCGCGACGTGCGGGAGGTAGGGCAGCGTCCTCGAGGCGGGCGCCCATTGCGCCAGTAGCCCAGTAACCAGCGGGCCTAGGGCAAATCCCGCCGTCATCGCGATCGCAGCGCGCCGAGCCGCCCCGTCGCGATCGGTCGTGCCGCGCGGGGGCAGCGATGCCTCGCGCAGCCACGCGGTCCCCGCCGCGAACACCGCGCCGCTGCTGACTCCAGCCATCAGGCGCCCGAAAAACAGCCAGGCCACGCTGTGAGCACCGGCGATGAGAGCCACAGTGGCCAAGAGCGACAGCCCGGCGGCGGCATCACAACCCGGCGGCGGCCGACGGCGTCAGACAGCGGGCCGGCGAGCAGCAGCCCCGGGATCAAACCGAGCGCGTAGAGGCCGAACATCGCCTCGAGCGTTCCCGTGCCCAAGCCGAGCTGGTGGCGATAGACCAGCAGCATCGGGGTGATCTGGTTAGACCCCCACCCGGTGCCCAGCAGCACGGCGGCGACCGGCAGCCAGGCCACGCGCGAGTGCGCCGGCGATACGCCTGCATCCGAACGGCTGGGAGAGCGGTTGCGTAGCGTTACGACTTCTCCTCAGAAGTTCAATGACCGAACCACAGCCTAGCACATTCCGGTTCGCTCATTGAACCTCGGGCGGTATACTGACCACCATGCTCGGTAAGGAATACGAACGCCAAGACTGCTCGATCGCGCACGCGCTGGAGATCATCGGCGAGCGCTGGACGCTGCTGATCATCCGTGACGCAATGTACGGAGTCAGGCGCTTCACCGACTTTCAAACCCACCTCGACATTCCCAAGGCGGTCCTCTCCGACCGGCTGGCCGGCCTGGTGAAGGACGAGATCCTCGGGCGCACCCCCGACCCCGATCATCACGGGCGCCACGTATACGAGCTCACGGCGGCCGGACGCAGGCTGTGGCCGGTTCTGCACGCCCTGCTCGTATGGGGCGGACGTCAGCGCCGCACCAACAGCCGCGTTTTCAAGCACGCCAACTGCCGGACCCCGCTGGACGAGAACGCCGCCTGCCCCACCTGCCACCTCACTCCCGACGTTGCCGACATCATCACTGAGCCCCTTCGGGGCCACCACGGACTTCGCGACGATCCGGTCGCCCTCGCGCTACGCGGTCCGCACCGCATGCTCGAGCCCGTCAAGACCGCTTGAGCCGACGCCATCCCCGAGGAGGGAGCCATGCCCAGCCCAAGCCACGCGATCAGCGTGCGCCGACTACACACCCAGGACTTTGACCAATGGCAGGTGCTGTGGAGCGGCTATTTGGCTTTCTACCGCGCCGACGTACCCAGCGACGTGACCAGCCTGACCTTCAAGCGCCTGTGCGGCGGTGAACAGGGAATGCTCGGCCTGGCCGCAGTCGCGCCAGACGACACGCTGATCGGTCTCGCGCACCTCGTCTTTCACCCCGCCACCTGGAGCGCCTCGGGCTATTGCTACCTCGAGGACCTGTACGTCGACCCGTCACATCGCGGCGGACACACTGCCCGGACGCTGTTCGAAGCGGTCTACACCCAGGCGCGCGAGCGAAACACACCCCGCGTCTACTGGCATACCCAGCAGTTCAATGGGCCCGCGCGGTCGCTCTACGAAACCGTCGGCCAGCTGACTTCATTCGTCGTCTACGAGCACCTGGTCGACTGACCCTCCACCGCTTTTCGCTCAGGCATCCGGCCGAGCAGGGCGGCCGCCGCCATCCCGGCCGACGCTATACGGCCGGCTCGTCCGGAGCGCCACCGGGCGGCGGGGTGTCCGGCTCTGGCGGATCCACCCCCGACGCATCGACCCCGGGCAATTCCGCCTCGTTCTCGAGCACCGGCGCGGCGGTCGCCGCTTCGGACTCGACCACGAGCGCGACGGCCGAGACCTGATCGTCGTCACGGATATTCATCACCCGCACCCCTTGAGACGCCCGGCCGTAGCGGTTGATGCCGCGGACTGACGTGCGCTGGACCATTCCGTTCTGTGAGATGAACACCAGCTCGTGATGCTCACGGACAACGAGCGCGCCGGCGAGCGCGCCCTTGTTCTCGGTCAGCGTGATCGTCTTGACGCCCATCGTGCCGCGACCCTTGACCGGATAATCCGGCATCGGCGTGCGCTTGCCATAGCCGTTCTCGGTCACGACCAGCAGCTCGTCGTCATCGCGGGCGACGTCCATCGCCAGCACCGCGTTGCCCTTCTGGGAGACATTCATCCCCCGCACCCCGCTGGTGTCGCGGCCCATCGCCCGGACCGCCTCCTCGCTGAAGCGCGCCGCCTGGCCGGAGCGGGAGACGATGATGATGTCGTCGTGCCCGCTCGTGCGGCGGACGGCGATCAGCTCGTCCTCGCCGCGGATGTTGATCGCGATGATCCCGTCGGCTTTGATCGGCGTGTTGTAGGCGCCAAACTCCGTCTTCTTGACGATCCCCCTCCGGGTCGCGAACACGAGGTACTTGCCCTCGTTGAAGTCACGGGTCGACAAGACCGACTGCACCCGCTCGCCCTCGCGCAGCGGCAGCAGGTTGACCAGCGCCCGCCCCTTGGCGGTCCGCGAGGCTTCGGGAAGCTCGTAGACCTTGAGCCGGTAGATCTTGCCGCGGTTGGTGAAGAACAGCAGGTAGTCGTGCGTCGAGCAGACGAACAGATGCTCGATGTAGTCCTCGTCCTTCATGTCCATGCCCGTCACGCCGATGCCGCCGCGACGTTGCTGGCGGTAGGTCGACAGGGGAAGGGACTTGATGTATCCCGAGTGGGTGATCGAGATCACCATCTGCTGGTCGGCGATCAGGTCCTCGATGTCGATCTCGCCCTCGGCGTGGGTGATCTCGGTTCGCCGCTCGTCCCCGTAGGCGTCGGCGATCTCCTCGAGCTCGTCCTTGATGATCGCGTTGACCCGCGCCTCGTCACCGAGGATCTCCCGCAGCTCGGCGATCCGCTCGACCAGGTCTGAGTGCTCCTGCTTGATCTTGTCGGCCTCGAGCGCGGTCAGGCGGCTTAGCGTCAGCTGCAGGATCGCCTGGGCCTGGATGATCGAGAGCTCGAAGCGCTGCACGAGCCCCGTCCGCGCCGCCTCGGCGTCGCGCGAGCCTCGGATCAGCGCGATCACCTCGTCGAGGTTGGCGAGCGCGATCAGCTGGCCCTCGAGCACGTGCGCGCGCTCCTCGGAGCGGCGCAGCTCGTACTTCGTGCGGCGGACGATGACGTCGCGCTGATGGTCGACGTAGTGGCCGATCACCTCCCGGAGCGAGAGCGTCCGAGGGACGTTGTCGACCAGCGCGACCATGTTGACGCCGAATGTCGACTGCATCGGCGTGTGCTTGTGGAGTTTGTTGAGCACCACCTTGGGGATCGCGTCGCGCTTGAGCTCGATCACGATCCGCATGCCGTGACGGTCTGACTCGTCGTTGAGGTCGGTGATCTCGGGCAGCTTCTTCTGATCGTGCAGCTCTTTGATCTTCAGGATCAGGCCGCCCTCGCCCCCCTTGCGGACCTGGAAGGGGAGCTCGGTGACGATGATCGCCTCCTTGCCCTGCCCGATCGGCTCGATGTGGGCCTTGGCCTGAACGCGGATGCGGCCGCGGCCGGTGGCATACGCGTCACGGATCCCCTCGCGCCCGAGGGTCGTGCCGGCGGTCGGGAAATCGGGGCCCTTTATGTGCTTCATCAGCCCCTCGACGTCGATCGCCGGGTCCTCGAGGTAGGCGATCGTGGCGCTGATCACTTCCCTCAGGTTGTGGGGCGGGATGTTGGTCGCCATCCCGACGGCGATCCCCGAGCCGCCGTTGACGAGCAGGTTCGGAAACCGGGCCGGCAGCACCACGGGCTCCTGACGCGTGCCGTCGTAGGTCGGGACGAAGTCCACCGTCTCGGCGTCGATGTCGCGAAGCATCTCGGTCGCGAGCCGGTCCAGGCGCGCCTCGGTGTAGCGCATCGCGGCCGCGCCGTAGCCGTCGATGTTGCCGAAGTTGCCGTGGCCGTCGACGAGCGGGTAGCGCATCGAGAAGTCTTGGGCCAGGCGGACCAACGTGTCGTAGATCGAGGCGTCGCCGTGGGGGTGGAACTTGCCCATCACCTCGCCGACGATCTGCGCGCACTTGACGTGCTTTCGCCCCGGCTGCAGGCCGAGCTCGTTCATCACGTGCAGGACCCGGCGGTGGACCGGCTTCAGGCCGTCGCGCACATCCGGCAGCGCTCGCCCGACGATCACCGACATCGCGTAGTCGAGATACGCGGAGCGCATCTCCTCCTCGAGCCCGCGGGGCTCGATGTTGCCGCCGTCTAGGGTGTCTATCGCCGACACGTCTACCTGCCTACACGTCTAGGTTGGTCACGAGGCGCGCGTTCTCCTCGATGAACGCCCGGCGCGGCTCTACCTGGTCACCCATCAGCATCGAGAAGACGAGATCGGCGGAGGCGGCGTCCTCCATCGTCACCTGGACGAGCGTCCGGCTGCCGGGGTCCATCGTCGTCTCGCGGAGCTCCTCGGCGTCCATCTCGCCCAGCCCCTTGAAGCGGTAGAAGGGGATCCCCTTCTGGGCGACATCGAGCACGGTGTCGTGCAGATCCTCGAACGTCGGCGCCTCGCGGGCGTCGTCGCCGAGCCGGATCGTGAACGGCGGCGTGCCGACCAGCTCCGCGAGGTCCCGGTGGACATCGGCGAGCCGGCGATACTCGTTCGCATCGAGCGCCGAGCGGAGCACGTGATGGGTCTGCGCCAACCCGGTCTTGGCCTCGATCGTGCGGACCACGATCTCCTCCGGCAGCTCGTCCACCAACGCCAGCTCGTACGCCTCCCCGTCCCCGTCCCCGTTGCCATGGCCGGCGACGTGCTCCAGGAGGCCCGCGACGTCGGTGATCTGCTCCTCGAGCAGTCGCGCCTGCTGCATGAACGAGACCACGCCGTGGCCGTGGGTGGCGCGCAGCGCCGAGGCCCAGCCCTCGTACTGCTTGAGCAGCCGGGAGAACCGCTTCCAGCGGGCATCGGTGAGCTTGAACAGCTTGTTGTAGCGGTCGTAGACGGCGAGCTTGTCGAACTTGTCGCCAAGCAGGATGTCCTCGAGGTCTGACTCGCGCTCGATGTAGCGGTGCTTCTGCCCGCGCGTCAAGCGGTACAGCGGCGGCTTGGCGATGTAGACGTAGCCGGCCTCGATCAGCGGCTGCATCTCGCGGAACAGGAGCGTCAGGGCAAGCGTTCGGATGTGGGCTCCGTCGACGTCGGCATCGGTCAACAGCACGATCTTGTGGTAGCGGGCCTTGGCGATGTCGAACTCGTCGCGCACGCCGGTCCCGATCGCGGTGATCAGGGCCTGGACCTCGGTGTTGGCGAGCACCTTGTCGATCCGGCTCTTCTCGACGTTGAGGATCTTGCCCCGCAGCGGGAGGATCGCCTGTGTGCTGCGATCGCGCGCGCTGACGGCCGAGCCACCGGCCGAATCGCCCTCGACAACGAACAGCTCGGCCAGCGACGGGTCCTTGACGGAGCAGTCAGCCAGCTTGCCCGGCAGGGTCGAGTTCTCGAGCGCCGACTTGCGGCGGGTCAGGTCACGCGCCTTGCGAGCGGCCGAGCGGGCCTGCGCCGCGTCCACCGCCTTGCGGATCACCGCCCGCGAGTCCTGTGGGTTCTCCTCCAAGAACTCTCCCAGGCGGGCGTAGACGATCGACTGGACGAAGGGCTGCATGCCGGGATTGCCGAGCTTGGTCTTCGTCTGGCCTTCGAACTGGGGATCGGTCAGCTTGGCCGAGATGACCGCGGTCAGACCCTCGCGGACGTCCTCGCCGGTGAGGTTCTCGTCCTTCTCCTTGAGCACGCCCTTCTCACGGGCGTACTTGTTCAGCGCCGTCGTGAGCGCCGAGCGGAAGCCGCTGAGATGGGATCCGCCCTCGAGCGTGTTGATGTTGTTGGCGAACGAGAACACCGACTCCTGATAGGAGGAGTTCCACTGCATCGCGACCTCGACCGCGCCCTCGTCGCTCTCGCC
>JBPCQU010000168.1:0-4282 GCA_050997795.1 Solirubrobacteraceae bacterium
GCCGGGCAACGGGCTCGAGCTCAAGCGCGCCGACGCCGAGCGCTACGCAATTTGAGATCAAGGAAAGGGACGAATGGGCATCTTGGCCAAGCACAGCAGACGACCAGCACGACGAAGCGAGCACTTCATCGACCATGCCGTGAGGAACATCGAGCACGGCCGTTTTGAGCGCTCGCTGTCGGGGGTGACCGCGTTCGCCGCCGCGGTGACCACGGCGGAGATCTACCTCGAGCACTATCGGGCGAGCTTCGGCAACAAGATGATGTGGAGCCCGATCGTCGTGACCCCGCCGGTGATGGTGGCGGGGATCGGGGGCGTCTTCAGCCGCAAGTGGGCCAAGACCTATCTCCCGATCACAGCGCTGATCTACACCGCCAACGGGCTGGTGGGCGAGTACTACCACGCCCGCGGCGTGGCCCGCAAGCCCGGCGGCTTCAAGCAGGCCAGCTACAACCTGGCGATGGGGCCGCCGATCATGGCTCCCGGGTTGATGACGATCGTCGGGATGCTCGGCGTGCTGGCTGCGCTGCTGCGTCGGGAGGACTGAATCAGATGGCTGACCGAGACCTCAAGAAGCCCGATCACCTCCCGAAGCTGCGCGAAGGCGGCGAGCCACGGCATCCGAGCTGGCTGCCACGCCAGCGTCGCGGCACGACGCCGCAGATGATCGGCCGCTATCCCGACTACGACGTGCTCGCCAACCGCGACAACTGGGACGAGGCAACGCGGCGGGTGGTCGAGGCGCGCCTGAACCCGCCGTCGCAGCTGCGGTTCTTCACCGCCGCCGAAGAGCCCACGCTGCGCGCGCTGTGCGACGTCACCACCGCCCAGGACACCGACCCGCGGGTGCCGGTGGCCGAGATGGTCGATGACAAGCTGGCCTCGGGGAAGCTGGACGGCTTTCGCTACGCCAACATGCCGCGCGACCCCGACACCTGGCGGCTGGTGCTGCGCGGCCTCGACGAGACCGCCAAGGCCCGCCACCAGGTCGAGAGCTTCGCGGACTGCCCGGTCCAGTCTCGCGAGACGATCGTGACCGCCTTTTCGGAAGGCTCGCTGAGCGGCGGGGCGTGGGACGAGCTCGACGTCAGCCGGGCGTGGTCGGTCTGCATGCGCGCGATCCTGGCCGCGTTCTACTCCCATCCCTGGGCGTGGAACGAGATCGGCTACGGAGGCCCGGCCTACCCTCAGGGCTACATGCGCCTCGGTCCACCCAGCACGCTCGAGCCCCACGAGCGCTCGGGGGCCACAGCCGAGGATCCGGTGCGGGTCGCCGAGGAGCTCGGACCATGATCCGTGGGCTGCTCAAGGGCTCGATCGGGCCCAAGGACAACGATTCGCGCTTCCTGCTCGACGTGCACCGTCGTGACATGCCGGGCCAGGACACGATGGCGCGCTATCAGGACTCCGACGAGGTCGATCTCGTAATAGTCGGCGCCGGCGCCGGCGGCTCGGTGCTGGCGCAGCGCCTGGCCCGTCAGGGGTGGCGGATCGTGATCATCGAGGCGGGGCCGTTCTGGCACCCCGACGAGGACTGGGTCTCCGACGAGGCGGGCTCGCACTCCCTCTACTGGACCCAGGAGCGGGTGATCGGCGGCGAGGATCCGATCGAGATGGGCAAGAACAACTCGGGTCGCGGCGTGGGCGGCTCGATGGTCCACTACGCGGGCTACTGCCCGCGCTTTCATCCCTCGGACTTCGAGACCTTGACCCGCGACGGGGTGGGGGCCGACTGGCCGATCTCCTACTCAGAGCTCAAACCCCACTACGAGAAGGTCGAGCGCGAGCTTCCCGTGGCCGGTCAGGACTGGCCCTGGGGGGACCCCCACCGTTATCCGTTCTCCCCCCATCCGATCTCGGGCGCCGCAGAGGTACTTTGGCGGGGGGCGATCGAGATGGGCATCGAGATGCGCGTCGGTCCGGTGGGGATCGTCAACGGGGCGTTCGGTAACCGCCCCCACTGCATCTACCGCGGCTACTGCCTGCAGGGCTGCAAGGTCAACGCCAAGGCCAGCCCATATGTCACACATCTGCCCGATGCGATCGCCCACGGCGTCGAGATCCGCGCCGACAGCATGGCGGTCCGGGTCGAAGTCGACGAGACCAGCGGACGCGCGACCGGGGTCACGTACGCGAGCGAGTCAGACGGATCCCGTCGTCTGCAGCGGGCCAAGGCGGTTGCGGTGGCGTGCTATTCGATCGAGACCCCCCGGCTGCTGCTCAACTCGACCTCGAAGCGCTTCCCGAACGGGCTCGGCAACGGCGAGGACCAGGTCGGGCGCTACGTGATGGTCCAGGGCGCCGCCCAGACGGCGGGACGCTACCCCGAGGAGCTGCGGATGTACAAGGCGCCGCCTCCGGAGGTCTCCTCAGAGCAGTTCTACGAGACCGACGCGAGCCGGGGCTTCGCGCGCGGATTTTCGATCCAGACGGTCTCGCCGCTGCCGATCGGCTGGGCCGAGCACGTGCTCGCCGACGGCCACTGGGGTCGCGCGATGCGCGAGTACATGCGCGACTACAACCACTGGTCGACGATCGGGGTGCTCAACGAGCTGCTGCCCTACCCCGACAACCGCGTCTATCTGGCCGACGACCAGGACCCCTACGGGATGCCGGTGGCCCGCTTTGACTACACACACTCCGAGAACGACAAGGCCAACATGGAGTACTCGACCAACGTCATCACCGACATCCTCAAGGCCTCGAGCGCACAGGACATCCTCACGATTCACCGCTACGCGCACCTCGTCGGAGGCGCGCGGATGGGCAGCAGTCCCGAGAACAGCGTGATCAACTCAGACCACCGCGTCTGGGAGGTGCCAAACCTCTACATCTCAGATGGCAGCGTCTGCCCCACCCAGGGATCGGCCAACCCGGCGCTGACGATCATGGCCCTGGCCTCGCGCTTGGCTGAGCGCCTGGCCAGTGGAGCAGGGCGATAAGCGGCATGCTGCTCGAGGGACGCAAGGCAATCGTTACCGGCGGCAACACCGGGATCGGCAAGGCCAGCGCGGAGCGGCTGGCGCGCGAAGGCGCCAGCGTGTGCGTCAACTACTACGCCGACCAGGAGGCCGGCGACGCCGCCAAGCTCGCCGAGCAGCTTCAGCAGGGCGGCGCCCCCAAGGCGATCGCGGTACAGGGTGACGTGGGACGCGAGGAGGACGTCAAGCGGCTCGTGGGCCAAGCCGTCGAGCAGCTCGGCGGACTCGATCTACTGGTCAACAACGCCGGGATCGAGAAGCAGATCCCGCTGCTGGAGATGGACCTCGAGCACTGGAACGCGGTCCTGACCACGAACCTGACCGGAGCCTTCCTCTGCCTGCGCGAGGCCGCCAAGGTGATGGCGGACGCGGGCGGCGGGGTGGTTGTCAACATGTCGAGCGTCCACGAGTTCATCCCCTGGCCCGGCTTTGCGCACTATTGCGCGAGCAAGGGCGCGATCAAGATGTTGATGGAGACCGCGGCGCGCGAGCTGGCCGAGCACAAGGTTCGGGTGGTCAACATCGCGCCGGGGGCGATCATCACCCCGATCAACAAGTTCGTCCTCGACGATCCCGAGCAGAAGCACGCGGTCGAGGGCGAGATCCCGCTGGGGCGGATGGGCAACGCGGAGGAGATCGCCGCCGCTGTGGCCTGGGTGGCCAGCGAGCAGGCCAGCTACGTCACCGGGACGACGATCGTCGTCGACGGCGGCATGTCCCTGTACCCAAACTTCGTCTGATCGCGCCCGTGCCCGAGCGCCACCAGCAAGACCTTCAACCACATCCCCGGAGGGACACATGAGTGAGAACGTAAGCCAGTACATGCTCCGCCGCCTGCTCCAGGACTGGGGGGTCACGCGGATCTTCGGCTACGCCGGTGACGGCATCCTCGGCTTCCTCGGAGCGATGCGAGGGGAAGCCGGAACCGATCGCCCGCGCTTCGTCCAGGTCCGCCACGAGGAGATGGCCGCGTTCATGGCCTGCGCGCATGCGAAGTTCACCGGCGAGGTGGGCGTGTGCATGGCGACGTCAGGGCCCGGGGCCGTGCACCTGCTCAATGGCCTCTACGACGCCAAGCTCGATCACCAGCCGGTGGTGGCGATCGTCGGCCAGCAGCCGCGGTCGGCGCTGGGCGGCAGCTACCAGCAGGAGGTCGACCTTCAGTCGCTGTTCAAGGACGTCGCCCACGAGTACGTGGAAGTGGCGATGGCCCCGGCGCAGGTGCGCCACCTGGTCGACCGCGCGGTGCGGATCGCGCTGGACGAGCGCACGGTCACC
Organism: Solirubrobacteraceae bacterium; assembly: GCA_050997795.1. Taxonomy (GTDB): domain Bacteria; phylum Actinomycetota; class Thermoleophilia; order Solirubrobacterales; family Solirubrobacteraceae; genus Palsa-465. Next base: position 4,260 of record JBPCQU010000168.1, read on the forward strand.
TGCCTGATCGTGCCCGTTGACGT
>JBPCQU010000225.1:0-7156 GCA_050997795.1 Solirubrobacteraceae bacterium
CCCTCGGGCACCTACCGGGGGCCGTCGCAGTACGAGGCGACGTTCTTCCGGGAGCGGATGATCGACCGCGCCGCGCGCGAGCTCGGTGCCGACCCCGCAGAGCTGCGGCGGAGCAACCTCGTGCCCGTGACGGCGATGCCGTTCCGCGTGGACCTCGGCGAGGGCAACGACCCCATCCTGTATGACGCCGGGGACTTCGGCGCCGTGCTCGACACCCTGCTGGCCCGCGGCGAGTACACGCGCGTGGCGGAGGAGGCGAAGCGGCGGCGGGCAGCCGGCGACGCGGTCGGCGTCGGCGTCGCGGCGCACGTCGAGGAGGGCGCCTTTGGTCGCTACGAGTACGCGCGGATCGTCGCCGCCGGTGACCGCCGCTACGTCCTCTACGTGGGCGTGGCGTCGCTCGGCCAGGGGGTTCGCACGGCGCTGGCTCAGATCGCGGCCGACGAGCTGAAAGTGCCGTTCGAGTGGCTGGAGGTCGTGCATCAGGACACCGATCTCGTGCCGCAGGGCTTCGGCGCCTACGCCAGCCGCACCACCGTTGTCGGCGGCGGAGCGGTGATCGGCGCGGCGGCGGAGCTGCGACGCAACGCGCTCGACGCAGCCGCCGAACGGCTCGAGATCGCCGCCTCCGACCTCGAGCTCCTGCCCGGCGGACTCGTGCGGCCCCGCGGCCAGCCGAGCGGCGGAGTGACGGTCGCGGAGCTCCGCTGTGAGGGGGCGTTCCGCTACGAACACCCGGCTCCGACTTTCGACATGGGCGCCACCATGGCGCTGGTCGGTGTCGATCCCGATACGGCCGCGGTCTCGCTCCAGCGCCTCGTGGTATGTCAGGACGTGGGGCGGATGGTCAACCCGCAGCTCGTCGACGGCCAGTTCGTCGGTGGTGCCGCCCAGGGGGTCGCAGGAACCTTGCTCGAGCGCTTCGCCTACGACGAGTCCGGCCAGCCGCTGGTGACCTCCTTCATGGACTACCTGATGCCGACGTCGGTCGAAGTGCCGCCAATCGACACGGTCGCGCTGGAGCTGCCCCATCACGATCCCGCGACGGCGCACCCGCTCGGCGTCAAGGGATCTGGCGAAGCCGGCGTGGTCAGCACCGGCGCGGCCATCGCCAACGCGGTCGCCGACGCGCTCGGCGGCGCGGAGCACCGATTGACGACGTTGCCGCTGCGTCCCGAGATGCTCCGGAGAAAGCCATATGTAATACGATCGGCGTTCTGATTGGGGCCATCGACGGTGGCCAATCGCGCCGAATCGAGGTGAAATGTCCCACGCTGCCCGATCCGACGTTGACGCTGCACTGGACGCAGCCAAGGGACTGATCAAGGAGGACGAGATCGTCGATCTCGCGCTGGCGCTCGGCAACCTCGACAGTCCCACCGGTTCGGAAGGCGCCGCGTCCGATTATGTGTTCGAGTGGCTCGAGCAGTCCGGCTTTCAGCCACGCCGGGTGGCGCTGCTGCCGGAGCGCGCGAACGTCGTCGCGCGGGTGCGCGGCACCGGTGAGGGCCAGAGCCTGCTGTTCAACAGCCACCTCGACACGACAATCGCACGCGAGGAGGTGCTGACGACCCCGCGCGCGGACGCACGCGAGTACCACGAGGCGTGGCGCGAGGGAAACCGCCTGATCGGCAACGGAATCGTCAACAACAAGGGCGTCATGTCGACCTGGATGGTCGCCTGCAAGGCGCTGGGTGACGCCGGCGTGCAGCTCCAAGGGGAGCTCGTGATGACGATGGTCGTCGGCGAGATCGGGGTGGAACCCGTGGACGAGTTCCAGTCACCGGAGTACCTGGCCAAGGAGGCCGGGGCGCGCTTTTTGGTCAACCGCGGCGTGACCGCCGACTACGGGGTCGTCGCCGAGGGGACGAGCTTTGGTCTGTGCTGGGTCGAGGCCGGGAAGGCCTTCTTCAAGGTCAGCGTGCTGGGCGACGAGCCTCCGCTGTACACCCCGTATCTGCCACGGCCGACCTCAATTGCCGGCTCGCCCAACGCGATCGTGCGTGCGACGGCGGTGATCGCCGCGATCGAGCAGTGGGCCGAGCGCTACGAGCGCGAGCACACCTACCGGTGCGAGGGCGGGACGGTCGTGCCGAAGGTGAGCGTCAACGCGATCCGCAGTGGCGTGCCGTACAAGATCACCAAGACGCCCTCGATCTGCGAGCTCTACGTCGACACGAGGATCACGCCCGAGCAGGACGTACGCGGCGTAGAGCGCGAGCTGCGGGCGGTGCTCGATGAGACGGGAATTCCGACGATCGTGGAGCCGTTCGCCTTCCGCCGCGGCTACGAGGCGCCGGCGCAGGACGTGCAGCCGCTCGTGGACCACGTCGAGGCCGCCCATGACCGGATCTTCGGGGGCCGCCCGGGTCGGCCGATCGAGGCGATCACGAGCATGTGGCGTGATAGCAACGTGTTCATCGAGGCCGGCATCCCGACCGTCGTCTACGGCCCGGGGGCGAGCGTCGGCGGCGGCAACTTCGCGATGGAGATCGACGACCTGGTCCGAGCGGCGCACGTGTACGCGGCGCTCGCGATCGAGGTCTGCGGGGTCGCCTCCTTAGGTGCCGATCAGCCTTGATCGTCCATCCCGGTGATCGAACCTGTCTGCGAGCGGGGGTCGCGGTCACGCCACTCGCTCCGCGCGACGGCTCGCAGGAACTCCTCGACCGCGCGGTTGAAGACATGCGGCTCCTCGAGGTTGGCGGTGTGACCGGTGCGCGGAAGCAAGAGCAGGCCGGCCGACGGAACCGTCCGCTTCAACATCAAGCTCGCCTCCAGACAGCCGTCGTCTTCGTCGCCGGCGAGGATCAGGGTCGGTACGTGCAGGGCGCTCAGCTCCTCCCCCATCTCGTATAGCGACGGCCGTCTGCTTTGGACGCCGAGCATCGTCAGCGCCGCCCCCTCCGAGGAGTGCTCGGCAAGCGCCGCCGCAAACTCCTCCCACGCCTGCGGGTTGCGGTTCTGAAACTGGACCCGGGCAGGACCGACGGCGTACTGCGGCGCAACCGCCGCCGCCCCCTCGGTGCGGAACGCCTCGGCGATCGCCGCCGACTCACGGCGGAATCGCTCCTGCGCGTCCGGCGCGGCTCCGTAGCCGACGCCCCCAACCACCAGCGAGCGCGCTCGCTCGGGCGCCCGCAACCCAAGGTGAAGCGCGCAGAATCCGCCCATCGAGAGCCCGACGACGTGAGCGCGATCGATCCCCAGCCCGTCGAGCACGGCCAGGGCGTCGTCCACCGCGCGCGCCTGCGAGTAGGCGTCCAGCGCGCTGGGAACGTCCGACGGCGGGTAGCCGCGAGCCGCGTAGACGATGCACTGGTAGCGATCGCGAAAATGGTCGACCTGCGGCTGCCAGCTGCGGTGATCTCCGGCGAACTCGTGAATGAAGAGGATCGGCTCCCCGCTGCCGTACTGCTCCACGTACAGGCGGTGGCCGTCCGGCGTCGTGCAATAGGACATTTGAGATATGTATCACTTTTCTCGTCGGACGAGCCTTCGCCGATGAGCGACATCGGTCTCCCGCGATGAGCGCAGACTCCGGCCGCCTGCAGGTGCAGCAGCGCGACGATCGGGTCGTCGCCCTCTGGCTGGATCGGCCCGCCGCACGCAACGCGCTCGACCGCGGCCTGGTCACGGCGTTGCAGGACGCCTTTGCCCTACCCGGCGTTCGCGCCTTCGTGCTTGGCAGCACCGACGCCCGCTGCTTCTGTGCCGGCGCCGACCTCGGCCTCCCTGACGCCGAGCGCGCCGCCGTGAGCGATCAGCTCTACGAGCTGTACCGCACGATGGTGTGCACGTCGGCGCCGATCATCGCCGCGATCCAAGGACCGGCGATTGGGGGTGGCGCTCAGCTGGCGATCGCCTCGGACCTGCGGATCGGATCTGCCACCGCCCGCTTTCGGTTCCCGGGGCCCGGACACGGGCTGAGCGTCGGGGCCTGGGGACTGCCATCGCTGGTCGGGCGGGGGCGCGCGATCGACCTATGCCTGACGATGCGGACGGTCGGGGCGCAAGAAGCCGCGAAGATCGGCCTGCTGGACCGGGTCGAGCCCGATGCCCGTCAGGCTGCCTGCGTGACGGCCGCAGCCTTCGCGCAGCTGGACCCGGACGCGGCCGCGCGGGTCAAGGCAGTCGCGCGGGTCGCCACCAGCCTGCTTGACGCGCTCGATTCCGAACGCGCCGGAAACGCTCCCTGGTCCGGGTCGGTGCAGGGGCTGGCGAAGGGATGAGCACGAGCGACGAGCTCGGAACGTCCGCGGTCCTCGGCGCTGCCCACACCGCGTGGGGCCGCCACCTCGGCAGGCCGGTCCCCCACGATCTGCGGGCCCAGCTCAGCCGCGGCTCGATCCCGCTGGCCGCTCATCTGACCGCTCAGAAGCGACCGTGTGCGCCCGCCCTTGAGATCGACGGGGCGACGCTCACGCACGGCGAGCTCGACGCGCGGGCCGCCCGGATGGCGGGATGGCTGCACCAGCACGGCGTGGAGCCGGGCGACGTGGTGCTGATCTCAAGCCCAAGCTCCGTCGAACTGATCGTCGCCTACCTCGGCACGCTGTGGGCTGGCGCGACGGCACTGCTGGCAAACCCCGCGTACACTGAGGTCGAGCTCGACCATCTCGCCGGTGACAGCGGCGCGGTCGCGGCGCTGGGCGCCGGCCCGGGCCTTCCACGCCTCCGGGCGCTGGCCGGCCGCCACCCGCAGATCGGCGCCGTCGTGGACCTCGCGGCGCTCGCCCCGGCGGAGCTGGCGCCCGGCAGCGCGCTGAGCGCCCTTCCCGCGGTCGACCCGCCGCCGGCCGAGCCGGACGGGCCCGCGATCCTCGCCTACACCTCCGGCACGACCGGCAAGCCGAAGGCGGTCCCGCTGACCCACGCGAACGTGCTCTCGTCGGTGCGCGCCGTGATGCTCGCGTGGCGCTGGCAGGCCGACGACGTGCTCGTGCACTCGCTGCCCCTGTTTCATCAGCACGGCCTCGCGGGCGTACATGCGACGCTGCTCGCCGGCTCCCGCGCGGTGATCCACTCCCGGTTCGACCCGCAGCGGCTGTGCGACGCGATCGAGAGCGTCTCCGCGAGCGTGCTGTTCGCGGTGCCCTCGATCTACGCACGCCTGGCCGAATGGGACGGCGCGGCCGGGTCTGGCCTGCGCTCGCTCCGGCTGGTGGTGTCCGGCTCAGCCCCGCTGTCGCCGCCGCTCGCGGAACGGGTCGCCGAAGTGGTCGGGCAGGCTCCGCTCGAGCGGTACGGAACAACCGAGAGCGGGCTCGATGTCTCCAACCCCTACGACGGCGAGCGCGTGCCCGGAATGGTCGGCCTCGCCCTGCCCGGGATCGAGCTCGCGATCGCCGGCGAACGAGGCCAACCGCTGGCGCACGGCAAGGATGGCGAGATCGTGCTCCGCGGACCGCAGGTGTTCGCCGGCTATCGCGGCGCGCCCGAGGCCACCGCCGAGGCCTTCCACCCCGGCGGGTGGTTTCGGACCGGCGATGTCGGGCACATCGATCCCGGCAACGGCTACCTCCAGATCACCGGGCGCCTGCGCGAGCTGATCATCACCGGCGGCATGAACGTGTATCCGAGGGAGGTCGAGTTCGCGCTCGAGGCGCACCCGGCCGTCGCCCGCGCGGCGGTGGTGGGGTTGCCCTCGGCGCGCTGGGGAGAGCAGGTGGTCGCCGCGGTCGTGCCGGCGGGACGCAACCAGCAACCGGAAGCCGAGCAGCTGCTCGAATTCGCGCGCTCGCGACTGGCGCCGTTCAAGTGCCCTAAGCGGGTGGTGGTCGTGGCGGAGCTGCCAGTCAACGCGATGGGGAAGGTAGTCGCCGAGGAGGTAAAGACGCTGTTCTGAGTCACGCCGCGGCTGCGGCTCGCTCCACCTGCGCGGCCACCGCGACCGCGTCCTGGACCGGCCCGGCCGTCGCGACGTGCATCCCGACCGGGCGACCGCGGCTGTCGCTCCCGCAGGGAACCGATAGCGCCGGCCAGCCGAGGGCGTTGAAGATCCGGGTGAAGCGCGTCGAGACCGCAACATCCTCCTCATCGAGGTACGGGACCGGCACCGGCACGGTCGGTGAGAGCAGCGCCGAGAAGCGGCTCAGCCGCCGCTCGAGCTGCTCGCGCCCCCCCCGCAGCTCGGCCCGCACCTCCTCGTACCGCGCGGCCGGAACTGCCCGAGCCCGCTCGATCGCGGTGAGGATCACCGGCGGGAAGCGGCCGGGATCGGCGTCCGCCTGAGCGCCCCAGGCCGCGGCTAACTCGATCGCCAGGAGCAGCCCAAGCCGCGGCGCCCACCACCCGAGGGTCACCCCCTCAAGCGACGCACCCGCCGCCTCCAGCCGGGCCAGGGCCTGGGAGCACACCGCCGCCACGCTGGGGTCGGACGCCTCGAACAGGTCAGTGAGGACGCCGATCGGACCGTCTGATCGTTCTCGCTCGGCGGCCGCGAGCGCCGAAGTCGGCGTCCGCGACGGGGCCAGCAGCGCGTCGTAGGCGGCGGCGCACCCCGCGACGGTCTTCGCCAGCAGGCCAACCGTGTCGCACGACGCCGACAGCGGCAGGCAGCCGTCGAGGGAAACAAGCCCGAAGGCAGGCTTCAGGCCGACCACGCCGCAGTACGCCGCAGGGATCCGGATCGAGCCCGCGGTGTCGGTGCCGAGCCCGAGTCCGACGATCCCCGCTGCGACCGCGACCGCCGATCCAGCGGATGAGCCTCCCGGGCTGAGCGCCGGGTCAACCGGGTTCAGACACGGGGGAAATCCGTCGGCCTGGCCGTGGGTCGTCCAGGCCAGGGGGTCCATTGCGGTCTTGCCGATCGCCACGGCACCGGCCCGCTCGAGCAACCGCACCGCGTCGGCATCGGACCCGGCGCAGTGCTGGTGCGCGTGGCGGAGCCCGCCGGTGGTCGGCGACCCCGCCACGTCGAAGGAGTCCTTGACGGCGAGCGGAATCCCGGCCAGGGGGAACCCCGCCGCGCCGTCGAGCCGCGCGGCACGCTGCCGGGCCCGATCGTCGACAAGCCACCAGAAGGCGCCCAGTTCGGCGTGGCGATGCGCCGCCCCGAGCGCATCGGTGACCGCATCGAGCGCCGCGCTTACGCCAGCACCTCGATCTTCATCGGGGTGCAGTGCTTGGCGTTGCACAGCGTGAGGACGTCCTC
>JBPCQU010000234.1:0-8124 GCA_050997795.1 Solirubrobacteraceae bacterium
GTCGAGATCAACCGGCTCGAGAACGAGGGTGACCGGATCACCCGTGAAGCTGTCGCGTCGCTGTTCGACGGCGGCATCGACCCGATGGTGGTGATCCGATGGAAGGACCTGTTCGAGCGTCTCGAAGCCGCGATCGACGCGACCGAGCGCGTCGCGAACATCATCGAAGGCATCGTTATTAAGAACTCATAGTGCGCAGCACCCGTGCCGGCGCCCCGGCCGCGACGGAGAACGGCGCGATGTCGCTCGTCACGACCGAGTTGGCCCCGATCACGCAGCGCTCGCCGATGCTCACCCCGCTGGTGATCACGACGTTTGCCCCGCACCACACGTTGTCTGCGACCCGGGTGGGCCCCTTGGTCTCAAAGCCCTGCCACGGAACCGGCTTCTCGCGATCGTCGAAGCGGTGGTCGGCGTCGGTGATGAAGCAGCCGTTGGCGAACATGCAGTGGTCTCCGATCTCGACCAGCTCGGCGGCGGCGATCATCACGCCGAGGTTGAGAAATGAGCCGGCGCCGATCCGCACCCGTGCCGCGTCGGGCGCGGTGATCCACACGCCCGGCTCGAGCAGCGTCTGCTCGCCGATCTCGAGGCGGCCCTCGCGCAGCGCCTCGAGCACGTTGCCGTGCACCGGCCAGCGGACGAAGGCGCCGCGGCGCATGAACTCCCAGTGGATCCGCGCTCGATTCCAGGGCAGCGAGCTCCGCTCGTACCAGCGCCACTTCTGGAGCCACAGCGTCGCCCGGGAGAACACGCACACGACGGTAACGCACAGCGCGACATCGACTTCACGGTGCGATAGGGTTGCCACGTGAGAGAGGTGCCGTGGAGGGGAGGGCTCGTAGCCGCCGCCGCTGCGCTCCTGTGCACTGGCTCTGCCGCCCTCGCCCGCCATTCCACGCCCCCACCGCTGCAGGTCGGCGCCGCCTCGGTCAACATCACGCCGCGTTACTTCCCGCGCGGGGCGCCGTTCCCCAGTCCCGTACCGCCCTCCTGCAGCACAAAAACGCCGCCGGGGACCACTCCGCAGGCGTACTTCAACGGCGTCCGCTACTTCGCCTTCGAGGACCCGTACCACGTCGATCCCGGCTCTCCGCCCGACGAGTTCGATCCCTCCGCGCAGGGGGGAGCCGGCGAGCCGTTCTGCAAGCTCGACGGACGCCCGTTCCGAGTGCCTGAATACGGGCACGTGATCGACCCCGCGGCTCGCTACGAGGGGATCTACCTCGCCGGTGGGGACGGGCAGAACCGCACCGCGAAGGCGATCCTGCCCGACGACCCGCTGGGAGCGCAGGCGATCGTGTTCCAGCGAGGACCGCGGCGCGTGGCGCTCGTCGCGCTCGACAGCATCGGCACGTTCAAAGCTGACCTCCAGCGCATCCGTGACCTGGTCGCCAAGCAGCGCCCTCAGCTCGCGGGGATGAAGATCGTGATCTCCTCGACCCACGATGAGTCCGCGCCCGACCCGCTCGGCATCTGGGGTCCGACCCAGACGACGACCGGAGTCAACCACCTGTATGTCAACTGGGAGGTCGCGCGCGTGGCCGGTGCGATCGAGCGGGCCGCCGCTCACACACAGCCCGCGCGCCTGAAGCTCGGCGACGCCCTCGACCCGAGCAACTTCCTGCCCTGCTTCTCGAGCTACCCATATCTAGCCGACCGCCACATCCACGTCCTCGAGGCGGTCGCCACGGGCTCGCCGGACCGGACGATCGCCACGATGATGAACTACGGGATCCACGACGAGACGCTCGGCTTCAGCGGCGAGCCGCCCCACGACCTGCGGCTCAAGGGTCCCGACGCAGCCGATCCCCGCGGCTACTACCGCAGGGTGATGGCCGGCGACTGGGGCGGGTTCTTCAGGCGCGACGTCGAGGCCCGCCTCGGCGGCGTGGCGATGATCATGCCCGGGCCGGTCGGCAGCGTCGAGATGCCGGTCGTGTTCCCGTCCGGCACGCGCGTCAGCCGCACCCCGGTCGTCGGCCCGGGCGCCCACGCGCCGGCCACCAACGGCGACAAGGCGCTCGGAGACTGCGGACGCACCGTCGAGCGCCCGCCGGCGCGGGCGCCGTTGACGATCGATCAACTCGCGCGGGCCCGAGACATCGGAGGCTTTCTGGCCCAGGACGCGATCGGCACGCTGGCTCGAGCCCCGTTCTCCCGAGGCACGGCTCTGTCGGTGACGAGCTCGCGACCGATCACCCTGTCGCTGCGCGACAACTTCCTGTTTGACTTCGCCGCTGCGGCCGGGCTGTTCCCGGACCGTCCCGTGTTCCGCGCGCCCGATGGCACCTATGAGCTAAAGACCCAGGTCTCGCTGGTCAGAATCGCGGACGCCGAAATGATCACGATGCCCGGCGAGACCTTTCCGCAGGTCACGATCCGCGGCTACTTCGGCCCCGAGGACATGGCCTTCCCGCAGGAGCCGATCACCCCGTGGCTGGCCACCGAGATGAGCGCGCCGCACCGGTTCTTCCTCGGGCTCTCGCAGGACATGGTGGGCTATTTGATGCCGCCGGGGAACTTCGTCGGCGATTGCGTGAGCGACGACGGCCACGGTCACTGCACCCAAACCCAGGCCCGCGACGATCCCTGGCACGCCTGGGAGCTGCTCGCCGCCCACGCCTCAAACGATCGTTTCGGCCAGCACCACAGCGACGACAGCGAGTCGCTCGGTCCCGTCGAGGGCGTGATCGCCGCAGCGACCCGGAGACTGCTGTTGACCTATCCCCCGCGCGACGCGATCGTCCTACACGGCCGCTACATCGACCCCAACGGAAAGCTCGACCGAAGCCCTCTGCACGGCGCTGTCGGGGTGTGGACGCTGCCGCCGGGCGAGATCGCCTTCGCGCCCGGTCGCGGGATGATTTATGCCTTCCCCGGCCGTCGGCTGCCCCGCGGGGTTCGCTCCAGCCGGACCGCGCTCGCGGTGATCGACTACGACGGCCTCGTCCAGCCGGGCGTGGCCGACGGAACCGCCGGGGTCCTGATCGGTTCCCGGGGCGGGCCGCTGCGTCTCTACGTGGACGTGTACCGGAACCTCGGCTGACGGCGCCCGCCTCCGGTAGCCGTCAGCCAGCCGCCGTCGCGGCCTCTCGCCGCTCGACGCGACGGGGCGTCGCCCTCGCGGGCCGCGTCGCCCGCACCGGGAGCACGTCGACCAGGAAGCGGGCCGTGTGCGAGCCCTCGACCCCTGCCACCTGCTCGGGCGTGCCGGTGGCGATCACCCGTCCCCCCTCGTCGCCACCCTCGGGCCCTAGATCGATCAGCCGGTCGGCGACCTTGATCACATCGAGGTTGTGCTCGATCACGACGACCGAGTTGCCGGCGGCAACCAGACGCTGGAGCACGTCGAGCAGCCGTTGGATGTCTGCGAAGTGCAGCCCGGTGGTGGGCTCATCGAGGATGTACATCGTCCGCCCCGTGGCGACCTTGCTCAGCTCGGCCGCGAGCTTCACCCGCTGCGCCTCGCCGCCGGAGAGCGTGGTCGCGGGCTGACCGAGCCGCATGTACCCCAGCCCGACGTCGAACAGCGCCTGCACGCGCCGACGGATCTTGGGGATGTGGGCGAAGAACTCGAGCGCCTCCTCGATCGGCATCTCGAGCACGTCGGAGATCGTCTTGCCCTTGAAGCGGACCTCGAGCGTCTCCCGGTTGTAGCGCTTGCCGTGGCATTGCTCGCAGGGGACGTAGACATCCGGGAGGAAGTGCATCTCGATCTTGATCTGGCCGTCGCCGCGACACACCTCGCAGCGTCCACCCTTGACGTTGAACGAGAACCGGCCGGGCTTGTAACCGCGGGCGCGGGCCTCTTGCGTCTTCGAGAACAGCTCGCGGATCTGGTCGAACAGCCCGATGTAGGTGGCCGGGTTCGACCGCGGGGTGCGGCCGATCGGCGACTGGTCGACGGAGATGATCTTGTCGAGCTGCTCGAATCCGGTGATCCGGCGGTGCGCACCCGCACGGGGCACCGCGCGCGAAGCGCGTGGTCGGGTCCGGTGCAGGTGGTTGGACACCGCTTTGAGCAACACGTCGTTGACCAGCGTCGACTTCCCCGACCCCGACACACCAGTGACGCAGGTGAGCGCCCCGAGCGGCACCTTGACGTCGACTCCCTGGAGGTTGTGCTGCGAGGCCCCCTCGATCGCGATATAGCCCGAGGGCCGGCGCCGCTTGCCCGGTGTCTCGATCACCCGGGTTCCGGCCAAGAACTGGCCGGTGAGCGAATCGGGCACCCGGGCCACCTCCGCCGCGGTCCCCTGCGCGACCACGTGGCCACCGTGCTCGCCGGCTCCCGGGCCCATGTCGACCAGGTAGTCAGCGGCGCGCATCGTTCCCTCGTCGTGCTCGACGACCATCACGGTGTTGCCGAGGTCGCGGAGGCGCTCGAGGGTCGCGATCAGCCTCGCGTTGTCGCGCTGGTGAAGCCCGATCGACGGCTCGTCGAGGATGTAGAGCACGCCCACCAGGGAGGAGCCGATCTGGGTCGCGAGCCGGATTCGCTGCGCTTCGCCACCCGACAGCGTGGCCGCGGCGCGCTCCAGAGACAGGTAGCCGACGCCGACGTTGTCCAGGAACCGGAGGCGCTCCTCGATCTCCCTGAGCACGAGCCGCGCGATCCGCCGGTCGTGGTCGGTCAGCTCCAAACCCGTGACCCACTCCAGCGCTCGCCGCGCGGACAAGGCGGCGAACTCGTGGATCGGAGTCCCCGCCACGAGCACCGCGCGGGACTCGGGCCGCAGCCGGGCGCCGTGGCACTCCGGGCAGGGCCGGAGCGTCATGTACTCCTCGATCTTCTCGCGCGAGAAGTCCGAATCGGTCTCCCGGTAGCGGCGCTCGAGGTTCGGGACGATGCCCTCGAATCGCGTCGCGTACGAGCGCCGGCGGCCAAAGCGGTTGCGGTATGAGACGTGGACCCGGTCCCCACCCGTGCCATTGAGGAAGAAATCGCGGGCGTCCTGGGGCAGGTCCTGCCACGCCGTCTCGAGGTCGACCTCGTAGCGCTCGGCGATCGCCTGGGTCAGCTGGTCGTAGTAGTTGGATGCGCTGACCGCCCAGGGCGCGATCGCTCCCTCTCCGATCGACAGCGTCGGGTCAGGGACCACCAGCTCCGGGTCGATCTCCATCTGCGATCCCAGCCCCGTGCACCGCTGGCAGGCCCCGTGGGGGGAGTTGAAGGAGAAGATCCGCGGCTCGAGCTCGACCAAGCTCGGCCCGTGCACCGGGCAGGAGAACCGCTCGGAGAACGTCAGCGTCTTGCTCTGATCGTCGACGAGCTCGATCTCGACCAAGCCGTCGGCCAGCGCGACCGCGGTCTCGACCGAGTCCGCGAGGCGCTTACGCAGCTCGCCCTTCATCACCAGCCGGTCCACCACGACCGCGATGTCGTGCTTGAACTTCTTGTCGAGGGCGATCTCCTCGTCCAACCGGCGCAGCTCGCCGTCGACCTTGACGCGCCCGAAGCCCTCCGCGCGCAGCTCTTCGAACTGCTTGCCGTATTCGCCCTTGCGCCCGCGGACGATCGGGGCCATGACCATGAACCGGCTGCCGTCGGGCAGCTCCATCACCTGGTCGATGATCTGCTCGGCCGACTGGCCACTGATCGGTCGGCCGCAGACGTGGCAGTGCGGGTGCCCGATCCGCGACCACAGCAGCCGCAGGTAGTCGTAGATCTCGGTCACCGTGCCGACGGTCGAGCGCGGGTTGCGCGAAGTGGTCTTCTGGTCGATCGAGATCGCCGGGGAAAGCCCTTCGATCGAGTCGACGTCGGGCTTGTCCATCTGGCCCAGGAACTGGCGGGCATAAGCCGACAGCGACTCGACGTAGCGGCGCTGCCCTTCGGCGTAGATCGTGTCGAACGCCAGCGAGGACTTGCCCGAGCCCGAGAGGCCGGTGATGACCGTGAGCGAGTCCCTCGGGATCGCTACGGTCACATCCTTGAGATTGTGCTCCCGGGCGCCCGAGACGACGATTTGATCCACTCTTTGGAGATCTTAGTGCAGCGAACAGACGTTCTCACCGCGCCGGCGGACCGACTCGCTTACAGTTGACGACGTGAATGACCACGAGCAGGCAACCGGTGGGGTCCGCGCGTCCGACGCCGACCGCGAGCGCCTCGCCGCCGAGCTCAACGAGCACACCGTGGAGGGGAGGCTCAGCACCGACGAGCTCGAGCAGCGCCTCCAGGAGGTCTATGCCGCGCGCACGACCGCCGAGCTCGATGCGCTCCGGCGGGACCTTCCCGAGACGCCCGCCCAGCGCGCTCTGACCCACGCCGCGCGGCGTTCGCAGCTGACCCGGCGGCTGATGCAGGAGACCGGCGGTTCGGCGGCACTGTTCGTGGTCTGCACCGTGATCTGGCTCGCCTCAGGCGCGCACGGGCAGTTCTGGCCCGTCTGGGTGCTGATCTTGGTCGTGATGAGCCTGGCCCGCAGCGGCTGGGCGCTGTTCGGTCCGGCACCGGATCTCGACGCGGTGGAGCAACACCTCGACCGGCGGCGGTCGCATCGGCTCGAGCGCGACGAGCACCGCCGCGGGCGTCGCGGCCTGGGTCGCTGAGACCCGTCTACCGTCTGCCTCCCTGAGGCCCGGGCTACCCTTCGACGCTCGCGTAGACCTCGTCGAGCAGCCCATCGCGGTCCGAGAGATGGAAGTTCTCGGTCAAGTACTTCGACGTCTCATCCCGGGGAGTCCCGTTGAGGGCCATGTTGAGCGCGATCAGCCTGGCCCCTTCGGCGTCGTCGTGGCCTTCGGCCTGGCTTGCCACCCCGGAGTCCTTGTCGTGGCCTGCCACCCCCGAGTCCTTGTCGTGGCCGGCCTCGTGGCCCCCGGTCTCGCCCGTGTTCTCGGCCCGCCCGCCGGCGCCCTCCCCCCCGTCGGCGCTCTCGGCCGATGCGACGGCCTCGCCGCCCGTGTCGGACGCCGTGCCGGTCGGCTCGTCGATCGCCGTCTCGGATGGCGAAGCTGTCTCGGCGTCAGACGCGGAGGGACCCTTGCTCCCCTCGGGCTCGAAGCGCAGACCAGGCGTCACTGCCTCGCTGACCTCGGCGAGGTTGCCCTCGAGCAGGCGGAGGTCGGCGTCGAGGCGGTTCGCCCCGGTCCGCAGAGACTCGATCAACGCGCCCAGCTCGCCCTCCATCGCGTCTAGCCGCTCGAGCATCTTCGCGGTCGACTCCGAAGCCTTTCCGACGTACTCGCGAGACTGGTCGGTGGCCTGCTCGCGCGTCGCCTGCGCCTCGGAGTCGGCCTCCTGGCGGATCTCCTTGGCTTCGCTCTCGGCCTCGCGCTGGATATCCGAGGCGCTCGTCTCTGCCGCCTCGACGATCGCGCGGACCTGCTCGCTCGCCGACGAGGCGAGCGTGTCGGTCCGCCGGCGCGCGTCGCGCTTGAACTTTGCCACCTCGTCGGCGAGAGCGGCCAGGTGGGCGTCCACGGCCTCGGGGTCATAGCCTCGGCGCCCAACCGGAAAGTCTTTCCTCTCGATGCTCTGCCTGTCCAGCGCCACGCCACGCACCTCCGTTCGAGGGGTCCGAGAAAGGACGCGCAGCCTATCGGAAGCGGATGGGCTTCGCGAGGCGCAGTCAGGAAACTGGAGCGGCGATCACCCCGTCGCCATCGCCAGGTCGAGCTCGCGCTTGAGGTCGCGGATCTCGTCGCGGAGCTTGGCCGCGTACTCGAACCGAAGCTCCTCGGCGGCGGCGAGCATCTCCTCCTCGAGCTCGACGATCAAGCGCTCGATCTCGGCCGGCGGCATCGATCCCGCTTCGCGAGTGCGCTGGCGCCGGCGGCGCGAGCGTGGAACCTTCGAGTCGGATTGCAGGAACTCCGCGATGTCGGAGATCCCCTTGACGATCGTCTCGGGGGTGATCCCGTGCTCCGCGTTGTACGCGCGCTGGATCGCGCGGCGACGGTCGGTCTCCCCAAGCGCGGCCCGCATCGCCGCCGTCTCCTTATCGGCGTACATCAGGACCTTGCCCTCGACGTTGCGCGCCGCTCGGCCGATCGTCTGGATCAGCGAGGTCTCGCCCCGGAGGAAGCCCTCCTTGTCGGCGTCGAGGATCGCGACCAGCGAGACCTCGGGCAGGTCGAGCCCCTCGCGCAGGAGGTTGACGCCGACGAGTACGT
>JBPCQU010000246.1:0-4736 GCA_050997795.1 Solirubrobacteraceae bacterium
CGCGCGGAAGGTTAGTGGTTCCCGCCGTAAATAGGGTCGCACCGAGAGTGGTCACTGACGGGGTCTGGCAAGGACGCAGGACCGAAGGTGTGGCCCAGCCACATCGAGGGGCACCGCCGGCGAAGCCTGTGGTCAGGACGACGCCAGGCGCCGTCAGGGCCGGCTCGAAGGCGATCCGTATTTGCGGTGGGGACCACTCAGTCGACGAGCAGCGGGATCGCCGCCTCCTCGTGCGAGCCGGTGAGCGTCACGCCGAGGCTCGCGCCGACGATCAGCACGATCGCCAGCACGCCCGTCGCGGCGAGCGACTGACCGAGGATGACCAGCCCGAGCAGCGCGCCGATGCCGGGCTCGAGGCTCATCAGAACCCCGAACACGCGCGTCGGCAGCCGGCGCAGGGACCAGAACTCGAGCACGTAGGGAAGCAGCGGCACGAGCACGCCGAGCGCAAGGCCGGCGAGATCCGTGCCGGCGTCGCCGTAGCGGTGCGCGAGGTGCGCGAGGCTGAACGGGACCGTGACCAGCACCGCCACCGCCATCGACACCGCTAGACCGCCGAAGCCCGGCCAGCTCTGGCCGACCCGCTTGGTCAACAGGATGTAGGTTCCCCACCCGGCCGCGGCAAGGAACGCGAACAGCACGCCGGTCGCGTTGAGCGAGCCCGGCACCGGGTGCCCGAGCGTCAGCAGGCAGATCCCGCCCGCCGCCAGCGCCACCCAGACGACGTCGCCCCAGCGGCGCGAGCTGATCAAGGCCACCCCGAGCGGCCCGGTGAACTCGATCGCGACCGCGATCCCGAGCGGGATCCGCGCGATCGCCTCATAGAACGCGAGCGTCAAGATGCCCGACGCGACTCCGAGCGCGACCGGGACCATCAGCTCGCGGGTCCGCCGCGTGCGCAATCGGGGCCTCACGATCACCGACAGGACCACCGCCGCCAGCAGCAGCCTCAGCACCACCACGCCCGCCGGGCCGAGACGGTGAAACAGCGGCTGCGAGAGCGCCGCGCCGAGCTGCACGCTGGACATCGAGCCGATGGCGGCCAGGACGGCGGCGCTCCGGTTGCGCTGGGGCATGCGGATTGGCATCGTGAGGACGGCCATGTTCGCCGATCGCAAGGAAACCGCCATGCCGCTGAGCATCCCGTCGCACAAGCGCCTGTTCGCGGGCGCAGCCGCTCTAGCCTCGATCGCCGCCCTCGCGGCTCTGGCTTCGTCAGCCGCCGATGCCGCCAGGGCGGCCGGCCCGCCGCGGTGCACGACCGCCGGGCTGGTCCTGTGGGTTCCCGACGGCACCGGCAACGGCGCCGCGGGGAGCATCTTCTACAACCTGAACTTCACCAACCAGTCCGGGCATCGCTGCACGCTGCGCGGCTTCCCGGGCGTGTCGGCGGTGAATCTCGCCGGCCATCAGCTCGGCCGCGCCGCTCAGCGCGACACCACCCGGTCTGCGCACCTCGTCAGCCTCGCCAACGACGCCACCGCGACGATGGTCCTGCGCACCGCCGACACCGGGGTCTTCAGCCCCGCCGTGTGCCGCCCGGTGCAGGCCGCGGGACTGCGCGTCTATCCACCCGGTCAGACGGTGGCCAAGTACGTCTCGCTTCCGTTCAGCGCCTGCTCGCGCAGCGGTCCGAGCTACCTCACGGTGCGACCGGTGACCCGCTGAGGCTGGCCCGGCGGCGCCGCTAGTCGTGCGGTCCCGCGGGGCGGGTCAGGCTGCCGCCGCGCGAACGGCGGAGGAAGTAGAGGATCACGGTCGAGCCGGCGACCGAGACCACCAGGCCGGGAACGCCGCGGCCCCAGATCGCCCACACGACCAGCCCCGCGATCACGGTTCCGGCGAGACCGAGGGCGATCGTCTGCATGATCGTCATCGGGTCCCGGCCGGGCAGCGCCAGCCGCGCCAAGGCCCCGGTGATGAGCCCCAGAAACGCGAGCAGGATCAGGTAGAGGAGCAGGCCCATGTGGTTGGGCGCGTCGGCGTCCAATGCCGCCGCGCACCGGTCAGGCTATCAGCGCCCCCGCCGACCCCACCGGCGGCCGACTCGCCGCCTCGCCGGCCGCTTCGGTCGCCGGCTCGGTCTCGGTCCGGGCGCGGCGCAGGAACAGATGGACCCCGATCACGACCCCCGCGAACATCGGCAGGGCCCAGGCGATGCCCTGGCCGAGCTGGGTCGCGATCGGCCCCGGGCACGCGTCGGAGATCCCCCACCCGAGCCCGAACAGGAGGCTGCCAACGATGTGGCGGCGCTCGATGTGCTCGCGAGTCCACGCGATCGGCGATCTGACCAGCAGCGCACGGCGCGCAAAGCGCGCCAGCAGCGCCGATCCAACCGCGGCCACGAGCACCGCGGAGGCGAAGAACAAGAACAGGTAGGAGCGCTGGAACAGGAGCGCCTGGCGGATCACGTTCGGGCTGCTCATGCCGCTCCACGACAGCACGACGCCGAACACGAGCCCAATCCCCAGACCGGCCAGCCGCGCCCTCATCACAGCACCGCGCGGATCGCGAAGCTGACCACGATCGCGGTCCCGAAAAAGGTGGCGGTCGCGGCCAGGCTGGCGGGCGAGAACAGCGAAGTGCCGCTGAGCCCATTGCCCGACGTGCAGCCGCCCGCGAGCTTGGCGCCGTAGCCGATCAGCACCCCGGCGAGCAGCAGGATGGGGACGATCGCGACCCGGCCGGCGCCGTGCAGGTGGGCGGTCAGCCAGCCGTAGCCGGCGAAGTCCGGGCCGCCTGAGAGCAGCGCGAACAGCGTCCCCCCCAGCACCACGCCGATCACGAACCACCCCCGCCAGTCAAACGAGGCCCGCCCGGCCCGCAGCCGCCCGACGATCTCCGAGTAGCCGCCGGTGACGCCGAGCCGGCCGTTGAACAGCATCCGGCAGGCGATCACGCACAGCCCCAGCGCCGGGCCGGCGATGTACCACGGAAGCTGGGGATGGGACATTCTGGCGATCTCCGATCTGAATTCGGGACTTGCCGTAAGCCTAGCGTCTCGGCCGGGGCGCGAACGAGTGGCTGCTAGACTAGTGCTTGCCAGCAAGCAAATATTTATTTATTGAATTTTTGGTCAGCTCGCCCCCACTCCTCGACGTTGAAACAGCGGCCCGCCTCCGGGTCGCGATCGGACGGCTATCCCGTCGCCTGCGCATCACCGCCGCCGGTTCGGCCGCCGGACTGACGCCGACGCGGATCTCGGTGCTGCTGACGGTCGTGCGCGCGGGGCCGATCCGCCTGTCGGAGCTGGCGGAGCTCGAGAGCCTCAACCCGACGATGCTCTCGCGGGTCGTCTCAGACCTCGTCGACGCCGGCCTGATGGCCCGGGTGAGCGACGACGGTGACCGGCGCGCCGCCTGGGTCAAGACCACGCCCGCCGGTCGCAAGCTCGCCCAGCGGATGCGCCGCGAGCGGACCGACGCGCTGAACCACGCGCTCGAAGGCCTCCCGGAGGACGATCGGCAGACGATCGAGCAGGCGCTGCCGGCGCTCGAAGGCCTCGCCGAGCAGCTCTCAGAGCGGCGCCCGTGACCCGCGTGGTCCGCGCCGGACGCGTCACCTTCGCCGCGCTCGCAGTCCCGAACTACCGCCGCTACTACGGCGGCCAGTCGATCTCGCTGATCGGGACCTGGATGCAGATGACCGCGCAGGCGTGGCTCGTGCTCAGCCTGACGCACTCGAGCACCTGGCTCGGCGTGGTGATCGCGCTTCAGACGCTGCCGGTGCTCGTTCTGGGTCCCTACGGCGGCGTGATCGCCGATCGCGTCGACAAGCGCAAGCTGATGATCGCGCTGCAGAGCGTCGTGGGCCTGCTGGCGCTGACGCTCGGACTGCTGACCGTGACCGGCGCGGTCCGGGTGTGGGAGATCGGGGCGCTGGCGGCGCTGCTCGGGCTCAACAACGCGTTTGAGAACCCGGCCCGCCAGTCGTTCATGCTCGAGCTGGTCGGGCCCGAGCACCTTCGCAACGCGGTCAGCCTCAACTCCGTACTGGTCAACGTCGCGCGTACGGTCGGGCCGGCGGTGGCGGGCATCCTGATCGCGACCGTCGGCAACGGCGTCTGCTTTTTGGTCAACGCGGGCAGCTTCGTGTTCGTCGTCGCGTCGCTGGCGACGATGGACCGCAGCGCGCTCTCGCCCAGCAAGCCGATGCCGCGTGCCGGCGGACAGCTGCGCGAGGGGCTGCGTTACGTTCGCTCCACCCCGGCGCTCGCGGTTCCGCTGCTGATGATGGCCGTCGCCGGCTGTCTGACCTACGAGTTCCAGGTCTCGCTGCCGGTGATGGCCGACCGCGGTCTGAACGTCGGCGCCACCGGGTTTGGCTTCATGACCGCATCGATGGGACTCGGCGCGGTACTCGGCGGCCTGCTGGTCGCCGCGCGCGGCAAGACGGGGTTGCGGCCGCTGGTGGTCGCCGCCTCGGGGTTTGCCGTAGCGATGACGCTGGCGACGCTGGCGCCGAGCCTGGCCTTCGAGATGGGAGCGCTGGCGCTCGCGGGCGCCGCGAGCATCGCCTTCATGGCGACGGGCAACTCGACCCTGCAGCTGAACGCCGCCCCCGGGATGCGCGGCCGCGTGATGTCGCTGTGGTTCGTCGCCTTTCAGGGCTCGACTCCGATCGGCGGCCCGATCGTGGGCTGGATCATGGCCGTGGTCGGGCCGCGCGCGGGGCTCGGCCTCGGCGCCGTGACCGTGGCGCTGGTCGCGCTGGGCGGGCTGCTCGCGATGCGACGG
>JBPCQU010000065.1:0-5560 GCA_050997795.1 Solirubrobacteraceae bacterium
CCACCGTCGTGACCGGCCACGACCCCGACATGTGGCCCACGTTCAAGCACAGCCCCGAGGCCTACGACTGAGTTTCAGCCCCGGGGCGTCGCCTCGGGCGCGGGCCATAGCAGGGCCGGATCCGAACCCGCGACCCGTGGGTTTACGAGTCGGATGCCGCTTCGGCGACTGCAGCCGCCCAGTCAACCGCGTCGTCGGCAACCGTGACGGCCGCTTCGCGGTCAAGCGACGCACAGACTCCCCATACCGTGCCGCCACGGCCCACGGTGTGAGCCAGTCCCCCTTGGGCCACTGATTCGGATGTGCCGATGGTGTTCTCCTCGACGATGTCGAGCAGGAATCCGAGGTCGTGCGTGTGCGGAATCTCCACTCCGGACGCCACGAGCACCGTCTTGATCGCCCTTCTCGACGGCCTGCTGCGCGTGAATCCGATGACTTCGTTCGGTTCGTCGGCATCAGCCGCAAGAAGCTTCGCCGCACGAAGGTCCGCGCGAGCAGCTCCGAGCAGCCGAGCTACCTCCTCTGACTCCTCAGGTGTCAACGAGGACGCGCCCCGCACGCAGGGCTCGCTCCACGACCGTTCCCCGGACGGCCGAACGGCGGGTTGCTTCCGCCGGGGCGACGACAAGGACATCAATCGGCACGCCGAGAGCACGCCGTACACGACCAGCTGACGAGCGCCCCGGCCCCTGTACACGACTTCGATGCAGCGCACAAAAGCCTGCAGTGTGCGGCGTCCAAGCTGATTTGGCGCGGCTGACCGCACGCCCCTGCCGTCGCTCGCAAGGGGACCGCCGTCCAATGGGCCGGCCAACTCCACCGGGCGGGTCCAGCCAAGCACAACGCTGGAATACGCGACTACTCGACGGCGACGTCCATCGCCTGCAGGCCGGCGCTCCCGAGCGTCAGTCGCGCTCGTCGTCGACCAGGCGCAGCTGGCTGCTGCCGGTCGCTCGCCGAGGTCGAGTGAGCGTGACGGCGCCTTCGAAGATCTCGGGTTCGAGGAAGGCCTGCATGAGTTTGTGGTGGGCGCGATGGCGCAGCGCTTGGGTTTCGTGGCGGGTCGCGGCAGCGTATTCGGCGGGGTCTGAGGGTCGTTCTTCGGGGAGGCGGTGGGCGAGAATCTGCTCGGCGGCCCAGGCGTAGACGGCGTTGGCGGCGGCTTCGACTTCAAGCATTCGGTAGGGGACATACTCGGCGACCCTTTTGTTGGCAAAGCCCGCCCGCCCGGCGGCGCGCTCGAGCGCGCGAAACTCGCGCCGGCCCTCGTAGACGGTGACGACGCCGGTCTCGGGGTCAAATTCTGCTTCGGTGAGCTGGTCTTGGCTCTTGCGAGCGATCTCGCGCACCCAGCCCGAGGCGCGGTGGCGGACGATCACGATCTCAAGCTCGCATGTGTGCAAGCCGGCGGCGGCGAGCACGACTAGGCGTGATCCCGGCTCGACCGTCACTCGCGCCCGGACGCTTGCCGATACTGCGCTTAGCCCTCGGGTGCCGGGTTCTGGGGTGGCTTCGGCGCGGAGCGTGACGGTCAGACCGCGGTCGGCTTCGACCTCCACCTGAGTCCCCGGCTCGACGCGGTCTGGGTCGGCGAGCAGCGTCACGGTGCGCTTCTCACCGGGGTGAAGCCGGATTGGTGATTGCTTGAAATACAGCGCTGGCCCGGGCGGCGTCGGCTGCGCCAGCGCCGGCGTGCTTGCAACGCTGGGCTCGGCGTCGGCGGACGGCGGTGGGGCTGGCTGGGCGGGAGCTTTGTCCGCCGGGCTGGTACCCGGCTGCGCGGCCGCGGTGCCGGGCTGGTCAAACGCAGTCTTGAGCGCATCGTTGAGCGCGCGCAGGCCGACCTGGTCGCGGGCGGTGACCGCTCGCGGCGCGCCAATCAAGTGCGCGCCGGCGCGGCCTTCCTCGGCCGTCACGATCGGGCGCAGGACGCCGTCGATCGCCGCATACAGTCGCTTGACGATCGGGTGGTGCTCGTTTAGCCCCGAGCGATCGACCTTGACCACGAGCTCGGGTCGGGGCCGGTCAAGAGCCTGGCGCTGGAGTGCCTCGATGGCTTCGAAGAACACCTAGCCGTACAGGTGACGGGCGCCGGGCCGCCCCTCAAATCCCGCGAGTGTGGTCTCGTGCGCGGCGCGTCCGGAGCAGATCACCAAGCCGCCGCGGCGGGTCGCACGAGAGAAACCCTGAGACAGCGGTTGCCGGGCGCGGCGCACGACGATCCTGGCCGAGATCTCGGGCGCGATCTGCACCTGTGAGTCAAACAGCACCGGCCGCTCGGGGTCGGGCTCGGGCGCTGGGTAGGTGATCAGCTCGGGCGTCTGCCCGGGCTGTTCCAGGTACACCCCGCGCGACGAGTCCTCGAGAATCGGCCGCAACTGCACTAGCTGGGTGACGAGCGCACGCAGGCGGCCCGGCGCGGGCAGTCGTGCGGCTGCCAGCGGCACTGTCACGCGCGTGCCCGACACGGCCGCGCCGAGCGCGCTTAGGTCAGCGTCGGTGGCCGCCTGGTCGCGGACATGCACGAACGCGTAGGGGTCATCGCCGGGGGCGGGAAAGAACCACGACTCAACCGCGCGTTGCCCTCGGACGCCTTCGATCCGCCCGGCTCCCTGCGCAAGCCACACGTCTCTGAGCCCGCGGCCGAACAGCCCACGCTGGCCCGCTTGCGAGGGCTCCACCCCGAGCGCCCCCAGCCGCTGGTCGATTAGCTCGACGTCGACGCCCTCCCCATCGTCGCTGCAGCGCAGCTCGTGTCGCCAGGACAGCAGCGCTGGCGAGCCCAACGCGCGCATCCGCACCCGCCATGCGCGCAAGAACTGCGGATCGGGCGCGCTGAACGCGAGCACGATCCGGCCGGATGGCCGACCGGATGCGGCGATCGCCGCATCCGCGTTGGTGATCAGCTCAGGCACGATCTGCACCAGATCGACTCCGCCCTGGGCAAAGTTCTCACGAAAGTAACGTCCGCGCGCGCGTCCGACCCGAACCGTCGAGAAATCACGCGCGGCCAGAGGGCTCATCAGGATCCGGGAGTGTCCCCCATCGTGCGGACAGAATGGCGACGAAACGTCAGTGATCCATCCGCGCGTACCCCTATCTTTCGATTCATCTGATGAGCGAACCGGACCGGAGCGTGCGAGTATCAAACGCCGAGCTAGCGACCGTCCGCGAGGCGATGCGCGATCTTCACCGGCTGCTCGCCGTGCTCGACCAGGGCCAGCTCGACAAGATCGTGCTCACCCAACGCAACCAGATGCGTGCGGTTCTGGTGACGCTCGAGCGCTACCGCGAGCTAGAGCGCAACGCCGCTTCGGCATGACAGCCGCGCACGTGCGGCTGGGGCTCGAAGCCGGACGCGGCGGCGCTGTGACGATGACAAGGTAACTTGTAAGATGGTGACTCCGTTCATCACGCCGAGTGCGCGCAAGCACAGCGTCGACGAGCAGACAATCCTGCATGCGTCCAACAATCCGATCCGCGCCGAGGACTCGAGGACGACTTGACGATGCTGATCGGACCCGATCAGGCCAGTAACCTGTACGAGATCGGCGTCGTCAGCTCCGAACAGGGCCCCGTGATCGTCCACGCGATGCCCGCCCGCCGCCAGTACCTCAGATGATGCCCCGCAGCCTCAACCAGATCATCGACCAAGCTGACCAGCTCTCAGCCCGCTTTGAGATCCACGACCCCCACCACAGCGAGGTCCGGGACGCCGCGGCGCTGAGGGCCGTGCACGCCGCGTTCAGAGCACGAGCCGATGCCGAAGCCCAGCTCGCCGGTGCGGTCTCCCAAGCGCGTGCTGAAGGACACTCCTGGGCAGCGGTAGGCGCCATGCTCGGCACCTCGGGCGAGGCCGCACGTCAGCGTTACGGCCAGGCAGCTCACCAGCACTAACAGCCGCGATCCGAATTGAAGTTGGTTAGCGAGCGAGAGGGTCTGGAGCGATCGTCGGTTCTCGACCCTCAGGTTATGAGGCGCCTTCTGGGGGTGAGCCCGAACTTCTCGCGGTTACGCCGTCCGCTCGAGTCTGTTCAGCCGGGCCCCGGCTCGTCCGTCTGGCAGGTGGCCGGCGCATCGAACGCCTCAACCGGGCAGAAAACGACTAGCCGAAACCGGGCTCGCAGACGCCGTGAGCTAAGCGCCGCGGTGCACGATCGCCTCCGCCCAGTCCAACGCTCGGTGAGCCACCGAGAGTGCGGGCTTCGCGGTCGAGCGAGGCATCAGACGTCCCATACCGCGCTGCTACTGCCCATGGCGTGAGCCAATCGGCTCGCCGGACCGAATCAGGAGTGACGATGGCGTGCTGTGCCAGAACGTCGAGTAGGAGGCCGAGGTCGTGCGTGTAGGCGATCTCCACTCCATTTGCGACGAGCACAGCCTTGATGGCCTTTTCCACCGCTTGCTGGGCATGGAATCCGATGACATCATTTGCTTGGCCGGTGTCGGGCGCGAGGACTCTCGTCGCGCGGAGATCCGAGCGGGCGGCGCTCAACAGCCGCCCCGCTTCCTCCGACTCCTCAGGTGTCAACGAAGCATCCGCCCTTCCCGCAGTGCTCGCTCCACCAACGTTCCGCGGACAGCCGACCGCCGATCAGCTTCCGCTTGGGCGACGACGAGCACGTCGATCGGGACACCGAGTCCCCGGAGCAAGCGTCTGAGGCGCACCGACTCCTGGATCGAATCGGTGACTGACGGCTCGATTACCAGGACGTCGACATCGGATTTCGCGTCCGCCTTTCCTCGCACGCGAGATCCGAACAGCACAACCCTCGAACCGGGAGGCGTGGCCTCGTCGAGACGGCGACCGATTTCCTCGATCAGTGCATCAGCTGACACGCGCTGACAGTAGCGTTTCGACCGAACTGAATCGAATTGAGACGTCCAGATCTGGATTACGTCAGCCATAGCCGGAACAACTCTCCGGGACCCGATCATCAGGCCACGTGGCCGCCTTCGGTCATGCCTTCGGGCGGTACGAAGAAGATGTTCTCGCAGATCGCGTCCGTCGCCTCGCCGACGATGATCGCGGCCGCCCTGATGTCCGAGGCGGAATGACAATCCTTGAGACCGGCGAGCGTGTCGCGGATCAGCTCATGCGCGACGGTGGGAATCGGAGCAGCATCGGACGCGGATCGGCCGGCGGCCTCGCTCTCGATCATGTGGCTGATGATCTGGCTGAGAACGCCACCGGACTCAAGTAGCTCTCTCGCGAGCTCGTCGACGGCATCGGGCGGATGAGAGGTATTTCGGTGATCGGTGATGCGCGTCAGAGCCTGACGCCGGCGCGTTTTCACCCCCCTCCCTCGACACCACGACCACCAGTTCGTCAAACGGCAGCAAACGGCCACGGGACCTCAACGACGAAGCCCCCGATCTCTCGGAGGCCTCGCTTTTCCGCGAATTCTTGATAGCGGGGGCGGGATTCGAACTCGCGACCTTCGCGTTATGAGGCCGACGTTGATCATGTCTGACCGTCCGCCGCCGGCGCTCGACGCTCCCGGCTCCAGCCGAGGAAGCTGCCCCTTGCACGCTCGTGTCGGCCCGCGCCGTTGAGTGC
>JBPCQU010000077.1:0-4175 GCA_050997795.1 Solirubrobacteraceae bacterium
ACGCCCCCGCGACGTACTTGACCTCGCCCGCCGGAGACGTCAGCTTCAGGATCAGCATGTGCTCGGCGAGCCAGCCCTCGTCGCGCGCCATCACCGACGCGATCCGCAGCGCGAAGCACTTCTTGCCGAGCAGCGCGTTACCGCCGTAGCCCGACCCGAATGACCAGATCTCCCGCGTCTCGGGGAAGTGGACGATGTACTTGTTGTCAGCGTTGCACGGCCACGGAACATCGTGGACTTGTGCGCCACCCGCCGAGTCCACCGGCATCCCGACCGAGTGCAGGCAAGGCACGTAATCGCCGTCGGAGCCGAGCACGTCGAGCGCCGGCTGTCCCATCCGGGTCATGATCCGCATCGAGACGGCGACGTAGGGGGAGTCGGTCAGCTGCACGCCTATGTGGGAGATCGGCGAGCCGAGCGGGCCCATCGAGAACGCGACCACGTACATGGTGCGCCCCCGCATCGACCCTTGGAAGAGCTCGCGCAGCATCGCCCGCATCTCGACGGGATCGCGCCAGTTGTTGGTCGGGCCGGCGTCGTCCTGGTGCTCGGCGCAGATGAACGTCCGGTCCTCGACCCGCGCCACGTCGGCGGGGTCTGAGAGCGCGAGGTAGGAGTTGGGCCGCTTGGCCTCGGACAGGCGCTCGAAGGTTCCCGCGTCGATCAGCGTCTGGGCGAGCTGGTCGTACTCCTCGGCCGTGCCATCGCACCAGTGGACGTCATCGGGCTGGGTCAGCGCCGCGACTTCGTCTACCCACGCCAGCAGGCCGGCGTGCTTGGTCGTCGCTTGGTGCTTCGGTGCGGTGTGGGCCATGGCTCTTTGAGCACTCCTTGACGCTGTCGGGGTCTCTGACTGACGCTGCCGGGGTTTCGGAAGCCTACCCGCGAAGCTCACAAAGTGCTCACAAAGTGTCCGTACGAGGACTAGCCGGGGTGCTTGCGCGGCACCAGCACGACGCGCTTGAACTCGGCCACCAGGACGCCGTCCTGGTTGAGCACCCGAGTGTGCACGCGGACCGTTCCCCGGTCGGGCTTGGAGCGCGACGGCGTGACCTCGAGCACCTCGGACTCGCAGAACAGCGTGTCGCCGTGGAAGACCGGCGCCGGGTGGCTCAGCTCCTCGGTCGCCAGGTTCGCGATCGCCTTGCCGCTCACGTCAGAGACGCTCATCCCGAGCGCCAGCGAGTACACCAGCGGGCCGACAACCACGTTGCGGCCCTGCTGGGACTGCTTGGCGTAGACGTCGTTGAGGTGCAGCGGATGGTGGTTCATCGTGATCAGGCAGAACAGGTGGTCGTCTGACTCGGTCACGGTCTTCGCCGGCCAGTGCTTGTACACCGCTCCGACCTCGAACTCCTCGAGGTAGCGGCCGTAGGGATGGGCGCCTGACGCTTCGCGGGCGGCCTGGTCAGTGTCGATCTGGTTCATGACCGGAGAATGTCAGGTCCGGATGAGCCGGCGCCGCGCGGCCAGCGAGGCAGGATGCCGAGCGCGCGGCAGCGCCGGCCAGGCCGCATGCGCGCAGGCCTCGGCCCGCTCGGCATCCGGCCTCACTTCAATGGGCCGGGCCTGCGTCATCCGGCTGACCCGGCCGTGCATGCGCGGCCGGCGGGGGCGTGCATGCACGCCCCCGAACAGCACTACTACTGTTTAGCCCATGCGAAACCCCCGTGACTTCCTAAAGCCCCTGGCGATCGGCGCCCCGGAGCCGGTCACCGAGATCCCGTTCAAGCCCTCGCGGATGATCCACTTCCTGGACTTCTCCAACGAGAAGATGGTCGCCAAGGCGCCCGAGATCGCACCGACGGTGGACATCCTGCTGGGCAACCTCGAGGACGCGGTCCCGGTCGACCGCAAGGAGGCCGCTCGCGCGGGCCTGATCCGCGTGGGCAAGGAGATGGAGCTCGGCACGACTCAGCTGTGGACGCGCGTCAACAGCCTCGAATCGCCGTGGGTGCTCGACGACCTCGTGCAGCTCGTGAGCGAAATCGGCGCCAGGATCGACGTGATCATGGTTCCGAAGGTGGAGGGTCCGTGGGACATCCACTACGTCGACCGGATGCTCGCGCAGCTCGAGGCCAAGGCGGGACTCGATCGTCCGCTGCTCGTGCACGCGATTCTCGAGACGGGGCTCGGGATGGTCAACCTCGAGCAGATCGCGACCGCCAGCCCGCGGATGCAGGGCATGAGCTTCGGTCCCGCCGACCTGGCCGCCTCGCGGCGCATGAAGACGACCCGCGTCGGCGGCGGTCACCCCGGCTATCGCGTGATCAACGATCCGGATGCCGAGAACCCCGACGCGCCCCGCCCCACCGCCCAGCAAGACCCCTGGCACTACTCGATCGCGCGCATGGTCGACGCCTGCACGTCGGCGGGGATCCTCCCGTTCTACGGGCCCTACGGCGACATCCGCGACGTCGAGGGCTGCGAGACGCAGTTCCGCGCGGCGTTCCTGCTCGGCTGCGTCGGCGCCTGGTCACTGCACCCCGTGCAGATCGAGGTCGCCAAGAAGGTGTTCAGCCCCGATCCCGAGGAGGTGAGGTTCGCCAAGAAGGTGCTCGAGGCGATCCCGGACGGCCGGGGCGTCCATATGATCGACGGCAAGATGCAGGACGACGCGACCTGGAAGCAGTGCAAGGTGATGGTCGAGTTGGCCGAAATGCTGGCCGACAAGGACCCCGAGCTGGCCGAGGCGTACGGCTTGAGTCCCGCGACCGCGTAGGGTCAGCGCCCGATGCGGATCTCGGCCAAGGCTGACTACGCGGTGCGGGCCGTGGTCGAGCTCGCCGCCGCCGCCGAGTCAGACAAACCGGTCAAGGCCGAACGGATCGCCACCGCGCAAGAGATCCCGCTCAACTTCCTCGAGAACATCCTGGGGGAGTTGCGCCACGCGGGGGTGGTCCGCAGCCACCGCGGGGCCGACGGCGGGTTCCGTCTCGCCCGGCCCGCCGCCGAGGTCACGGTCGCCGACGTGATCAGGGCCGTGGAGGGGCCGTTGGCCAGCGTGCGCGGGGGACCCCCGGAGGAGGCTAGTTACGCCGGCGCCGCCAGCTCGCTGCCCCGCGTCTGGATCGCCGTGCGGGTTAACCTGCGCCGGGTCGTGGAGAACGTCACGATCGCCGACATCGCCCGGGCCAAGCTCCCGCCAGCGATCGACAAGCTCGCCGACGACCCGGGGGCCTGGGTCACGCGGTAGCCGGCGAAGCGTGCTTGCGGGCTCGGGCGGACCGCCGTTTGCGTGGCGGCTCGGGGCGGTTTGAGCTCCTCTGCGGGCTCTGCACGGTGTGGAGCCGCCTGGAGCGCATGCAAAACGCGCCAAACCTGCAGCGCGAGACAACGTTCGGCCGTGTAAGCGTCCCCCAGGTGCATACGAGGCCAGGGTCGTCACAGACGGGCAACTCGGACACGTTCTGCATGACTGCGGGGGTGACGCCGAACGCACGGTGAGCCGGGTCGCCGCGCTGCAGCTCGGCGCCGTCGCCGCGCGACAGCTCCGGCTGTTGGGCATCGGCCGCGGCGCTATCGCCCACCGCCACCGACGCGGACAGCTTCACCGCATCTTCCGGGGCGTGTACCTCGTCGGCCATCCGGTGCCGCCCTCGGGCGCCATCGCGGTCGCCGCAGTGCTCGCCTGCGGTCGCACAGCACTGATCAGCCATGCGTCCGCGGCCGCGCTGTGGGGATTTGCTCCCGAGCCGCAGGATGCGGTGCACGTGCTTATGCTCGGCGGCCATCTGCGCGGACGTGCAGGGCTGCGCGTGCACCGCACCACCACGCTGTTGACCGTGGACATCGCGCACGTCCGCGGCCTGCCGGCCACTGCGGTCATACGCACCCTGTTCGACCTGGCGGCCAGCGACTACCAGGGGCTCGAGCGGGCCGTCTCGGACGCGCACGCCGGTCGTCTCGTCACCGCCAGAGCGCTGCAGCAGGCGATCGAGCACCGCCCCGGCCAGCCGGGAGCTCCAGCCCTCTGCCGGCTCGTCAGCCTCACCCGCGCGTTGTTCTGCAACGGTTAGATCTCGCAGTAAGGGGCCGCCCCTCAGCGCCTAAGTGCTCTTCTACGTAAATAAGGCAACGTATTAGCGTCCGCCCGTCGTCGTAGCGTGGGTGGCATCCTGTCCTCTCGTGAAGGGGAGTTGATGCCGAGGCGTAGCCCGTATCGGATCGAACTG
>JBPCQU010000127.1:0-4598 GCA_050997795.1 Solirubrobacteraceae bacterium
CGCCGACGACGATGCTCGGGCGCAGGATCGTGGTCGGCAGCTCACGGGCCCGGGAGCGGACCAGCTGCTCGGCCTCGAACTTCGAGCGCTCGTAGGAGTTGTGGAACGTCTGACCCAGCTCGAGGTCGCGCTCGGCGAAACTGCCCGAGTGGGTTCCGGCCACGTACGCGGTAGAGACGTGGCCGTAGCGCCGCAGACCACCGCAGGCCGCCGCGAGCTCGGCGAACTCGAGCATCCGGCGCGTGCCCTGCACGTTGATCGCCCGCGCCTCCTCGAGTGGAAGCGTGAACGAAACCGTCGCGGCGCTGTGGACGATCGTCGAGACCCGACAGGCGAGGCGATCACGGAGCTCGGACTCGAGGCCCAGCCCGGGCGCCGTCAGGTCAGCCGCGAACGCCTCCACGCGGTCGCGGTGCAAGCCGGCACGAGAGCCGAACAGGTTCTCCAGGACCGCGTCGACGCGCGCCCGCGCGGCTTCGTCGGTCGCCGCGCGCACGAGCGCCACGATCCGGCGCTCGCCGTGCTGGCGCTCCAGGTACCGCGCGAGCAGCTCCATGCCGACAAACCCGGTCGTCCCGGTCAGCAGCACGTCACCCTGCCGCGAGCTCATCTCGCTCGCGCTCCCGTCAAAGAGCCCAGCGCCCAGACCAGTCGCGAGCGCGTCTCACACGGTCTGATCAGCTCGTCGACATAGCCGGCGCCGGCGGCGACCTGCGGCCGCAGCTGCTCGTGTGCGTAGTGGCGCGCGAGCCGATTGCGCTCGGCCTCGGGGTCCTCGGCGATCGCGAGCGCGCGGCGGTGGATGACCCCCACGGCCGGCTTGGCACCCATCACGCCGATCTCCGCACCGGGCCAGGCGAACACGTAGTCGGCGCCGAGGTCCTTGGAGTTCATCGTGATGAACGCGCCCCCGAACGCCTTGCGCAGGATCACGGTCACCCGCGGGACCGTCGCTTCGGCGAACGCGTGCACGAACCCCGCCCCGTGCCGGATCACGCCGGCGGACTCCTGACGCACGCCGGGCATGTAACCGGGCGTGTCGACCAGCACCAGCAGCGGGATGCCGAACGAGTTGCACTTGGCCACGAACCGCGCCCCCTTCTCAGAACTCGCCGCGTCGAGCACGCCGCCGAGATAGCGGGGCTGATTGGCGACCACGCCGACCGGGCGGCCGTCGATCCGCGCCAGCGCGGTGACGAGGTTACGCGCCCACCCGGCCGAGATCTCGAGCAGCTCGCCGCCGTCGACGAGCGCGCGGATCACCGAGCGGACGTCGTACACGCGCCGCGCCTCGCGGGGCACGACCGCGGCTGGATCGCGCTCGCTCGCCGGCTCGGGCACAGCGCGCGGCGGCAGCAGATCGCGATGGCTGGGCAGATAGGAGAGCAGGTCGCGCACGAGCCGGGAGGAGTCGAAGTCGTCCGCGGCGACGAAGTGACAGACGCCGTTGCGTTCGTGTACCCGCGTACCTCCGAGCCGCTCGGCGTCGACGTCCTCGCCGAGCGCTTCGCGGACGACCCCAGGGCCGGTCAAGAACATGCTCGACTGCTCGGTCATCACTACCCAGTCCGTCAGCGCCGGCGAGTAAGCGCCCCCGCCGGCCGAGACACCGCTGACGACCGAGATCTGCGGCACGCGCCCCGACAGCGCGACCGTGCGTCGGAAGATCCGTCCGTAGCCTCCGAGCGCCGCGACCCCCTCCTGCATGCGGGCGCCGCCCGACGAAACGAAGCCGACCACCGGCGCGCGACCGCGGTCGGCCAGCTCTAGTACCCGGGCGATCGTGCCGGCGTGCGCCTCGCCCAGCGATCCGCCGGCGAATGACGCGTCCTGGGCGTAGCAGAAGACCGGCCGTCCCCCCACCAGCCCGGAGCCGCCGAGCACGCCGTCGCCGCTGCGGGCCCGGTCACCCATCGCGAGAGAGATCGCCTCGGAGCGAATCAGCTGCAGCGTCCCCGGGTCGCAGAGCAGCTCGAGGCGCTCGAGCGCCGTGACCCGCGTCTCTGGCCTGGCCGCGAGCGCGAGGCTCATGGCCGGCCCCACTCGATCACCGTCGCGCCCCAGGTGAAGCCGGCGCCGAAAGCCCCCAGCAGGACCCGGTCGCCGGGCTGCAGCAGACCCTCGCGCTCGCTGAACGCGAGCGCCAATGGCAGCGTCGCGGCCGACGTGTTCCCGTACTCGCCGATGCAGTCGACCACTCGTTCCGGCGGTAGCCCGAGCCGCTCGCCGACGGCCGACAGGATGCGACCGTTGGCCTGGTGGTAAACGAACAGGTCTATCTCGTCGAGCCTGACGGCGGCCGCCTTGGCCGCCTGCGCCGTGGCCAGCGTCAGCCGGGCCACGGCCTCGCGGAAGGTCTCGTGACCTCGCATCCTGATCACGGCATCCGACCGCCGCACGTAGATGTGCTCGGCGCCCGCGCCGTCTGCCCCCAGCACGATCGGCCCTATCCGCCCGGCCTGCGCGCTCTCCTCGAGCACGACGGCGCCGGCGCCGTCGGCGAACACCGCTGCGGTGGCGCGATCGTAGGGGTCGGTGATCCGCGACATCAGGTCGGCGCCGACGACGAGGGCGACGCGGGCCCGTCCGGCCTCGATCTGAGCCGCGCCGACCGCGAGCGCCGAGAGGAAGCCGGTGCAGGCCGAGCCGACGTCGAATGCCCCGGCCCGCGTTGCGCCGAGCGCGTAGGCCACCAGCGGGGCGGCACCGGGCATCTGCTCGTCCGAGGTCGTGGTGGCCACGATCACCAGGTCGACGTCGAGGGGATCGACGCCGGCGCGCTCGAGTGCCTGGCGCCCGGCGCGGGCGGCGTGGGCGTCGAGCCGCTCGGCGGGCCGGGCGATGCGGCGAGAATTGATGCCGGTGCGCCGGGCGATCCAGTCATCGCCGACGCCCAGGCGGGCCCCGACCTCGGCGTTTGAGACGACCTTATCCGGAAGGCTGATCCCCACGGATGCGGCGATTGCCCCCCGGCGTGGCGGGAGCGCGAGCCTCGGTTCAGCCGCGGGCGCTGGGGAAATCGCGGAAACCATGCTTAGCACGCTGCGGCACGAGGCCACTGCAGCCAAGCCAGGACGTCAAAGACCAGACACCCGGGGGGTACGGCGCTCGGCGCTCTGATCGCGTCCGTCGAACGCGGTAGCACAGTCCTCCGAGCAGAAGTAGGCGGTCCCGGCGCCGGCGGTCCGCGTGACCGCCTTTTCGCGGTCGACCTTCATCCCGCAGATCGGGTCGGTGGCGCCACGTCGCCTCGTGAGCCAGAACAGCGCTACGAAGATCACCAGCCCGAGCACGTTCAGCGCGAGCTTGTAGTCGACCCGGACGGCGCCGAAGATCCCAGCCCGGGTGGGACGCGGGCCGGCTGGGATCGCGCCCACGAGATCCATGCCTCCGGCGACCAGGAGCGCCGCGGCGACCATCGTTACGAACATCAGCGCCGTGATCCGCAGCGCGTAGCGCCGGCCGTAGTACTTGCGGTAGATCGCGACGATCGGCAGCACGATCAGATCGGCAAACAGGAACGCGAGCACCCCCGCGAAGCTGATCCCGCCCGACCACAGGACCGCGGCGAGTGGGACGTTGCCGACCGAGCAGACGAAGCTCAGGACCGCGATCAACGGACCCACGAGCGCGTTCTCGATCGCCGGGATCGGCGCCGGCGCGTGGCTGACGAACAGCGCCCGGAAGAAATGGTCGGGGAGCTGCGCGACGAAGCCGGCGAGCAAGAAGCCGGCCGTGATCTCCTTCCACAGCATCTGCCAGTCGCCACGGAAGTTGTGCGCCACGTCTGACCAGGCCGCCACCGAGCGCAGGCGGTTGCGCCAGCCGAGCACGCCGCTCGCGACATGGTGCCGATGGCCGGTGTCGGCGTCGCGGGCGTGCTCGCGCGCCTCCGCTTCTAGCTCCCGGCTCACAAACAGTCGCAGCAGCAACGTCATCAGCGCGATCATCACGATCCCCCCGAGGTACTCGGCGAGCGTGAACTGCCATCCGATCAGGATCCAGAGCACGAGCCCGAGCTCCCACACGAGGTTCGTAGAGGCGAACTGGAAGGCCAGCGCGCTGGCGGCCGAGGCGCCCTTCTCGAACAGCGACCTGGCGATTGCGACCGCGGCGTAGGAGCACGACGAGGAGGCCGCGCCGAGCAGCGTCGCCCGCCCCGTGGACCCGGCGCCACCGCCGCCGAGCGCGCGCTCCACGCGCTCGCGCGGCACCCAGGCCTGCACGATCGCGGAGATCGCGAACCCGACCACCAGCGCCCACCAAACCTCCCAGGCCATCAGGAGCGCGTCCCTCAGGCCGTGCCAGATCACGTTCAGTACGTCCATGCCTTGGACTATACCCTAAGGGGGTAATGGTATGTATACTGGACCGCAAGATGGCCTCCTCGCCCAACCCGACCCGCGGCTACACGGCCACCAAGGATCAGCTGCTCGCGCGGCTGAAGCGGATCGAAGGACAGATCCGCGGCATCGAGGGGATGGTCGCCGAGGACCGCTACTGCATCGACGTGCTGACACAGATCTCCGCCGCCCGGGCGGCGCTCGACAAGGTCGCGCTCGGGCTGCTCGACGACCACGCCCACCATTGCGTGGTCG
>JBPCQU010000135.1:0-4511 GCA_050997795.1 Solirubrobacteraceae bacterium
GCGGGTCCCCACGCCGGCGGCTCACCGGGTCAGAGGATCCATCGCTTGCACTTCGACGGTGCGGGCACGCTGATGTGGGTCATCCATCGCCACGCCACGATCGCCGCGCTGTTCGGGGTCGCGGTGCTCGCCGTCTGGCTGCTGCGCCGCCACCGCGGCGCCGGCGATGACGCGCTCGAGCCGCTGACCGTGCTCGGCGTGCTGGTGGCGGCGCAGGGGCTGGTCGGCAGCGTCCAGTACGAGCTGCGCCTACCCTCCGACATGGTCTGGGTCCACGTCACGCTCGCGACCATGACCTGGCTGGTGACCCTGTGGGCGGTGGCCGCGGTGGGCCGGCTGGCTCCGCGGCCGGCGGAGCTTGCCGCCTCCGAGCCGCGCGCCGCCTCGCGCGAGCTCGAAGCGATCGGCCGCGTGTAGCGCGGTCGCGGGCCGAGCCGCTCGGTACGATCGCCTCGAATCGATGTCGGCTGAACGTCCCACCGAGCTGCAGGCCCCCCCGCGTGCCGCCGACGCGTCGCTGAGCATCCTCGTCGTCGACGACGAGTCTGACCTGCGCGAGATGCTGACGCGCTCCTTCTCGCGTGAAGGTCACCGCGTGATGGCGGTGGCCGACGGTCGCGCCGCGATCGACCGCGCCAGCACTGACCACTTCGACATCGTCCTGCTCGACGTGGCGCTCGGCGCCGGTCCCGACGGCTACGAGGTGTGTCGCACGCTGCGCGGCCGGCGTAACGTGGTGCCGATCATCATGCTGACCGCGCTGGACTCCGAGGCCGATGCGGTACTCGGGCTGGAAGCCGGAGCCGACGACTACGTCACCAAGCCGTTCGGACTGGCGGAGCTGCGCAGCCGGATCAGGGCCGTGCTCAGGCGCGCCGGAACCCGGGCGATGGGCGATGAGGTGCTCGCGGTCGGCCCGATCTCGCTGGACCGTGCCCAGCGGGAGGTGACGATCGACGGCGCGCCGGTCAAGCTCACGTTCTCGGAGTTCGAGCTGCTCGACGCGATGATGGCCGACCCGGGCCGCCTGCTCAACCGCCAGGAGCTGCTGCGGGCGATCTGGGGCGACAGCGCCTACCGCGACCCGCGCGCGATCGACGTGCACATTCGCCACCTGCGCGAGAAGCTCGAGCCCGAGCCGGAGAAGCCGCGCTACATCCTCACCGTGCGTGGGGCGGGCTACCGCCTGCGAGGTCCTTAGTGCCCGTGGGGCGGCCCCGCCGTGGCGCCCTCGGTCTTCGCGGACGGATCGTCGGCGCCGTGCTCGTGACCACCGTCGCGACGCTCGCGGTCGCCGCGCTGGCGCTGCTCGGCCCGCTCGAGCAGAGCCTGCGAAGCCAGGCCAAGGTGACGCTCCGCTCCCACCTCAGCAAGAGCACGATCGCTGACTTCTCGCGCCTGGAGCTCGACGGTCTGGCGACGTCGGAGTACGAGCAACGGGCGCTGTACAACCAGCAGCGCCACCTCGCGGGCAAGATCGGCGCGACCGTGGTGGTGCTCGGTCCTCCGGACGTCTCTGGACAGCCGCACTTGCTGCTGCCGGCGCCTGACGATGGGGACAACGTCGACCCCACGGCGGACGACATCGCGCACGCGTTTCGGACCCGGGACCGTGCGATATACAGCTTCGGCTCGCTCGACGGCACCGAGTATGCGCGAGCCGCGATCCCGTTCGTCAACAAGAACGGCAACCTGTACGTGCTGGCGGTCCGCAAGTCGATCGACGAGATCGGCGGCGCGGTCAACGTCGTCGGCGAGGCGTTCATCTATGCCGCCCTCGCGGGGCTCGCGCTCACCTTGATCCTCGGGATCCCGCTGTCGGCGACGCTCGTGCGGCGGCTGCGGCGCCTGCGCCAGGCGGCGCTCGAGCTCGCCCAGGAGGGACCGGGCGTCGAGGTGCCGATCGACCGAGCCCGCGACGAGGTGGGGGACCTGGCGCGAACGCTGGCGACGATGCAGCAGCGCCTCCAGCATCAAGAGGAGGCCCGCCGCTCGTTCGTGGCCACGGCCTCGCACGAGCTGCGAACGCCGCTGACTTCGCTCGACGGCATGCTCGAGCTGCTCGACGAGGACCTGCGCGACGACGAGCCCGACCTCGAGGACGCTCGCGCTCTGCTCGACCGCGCCCGCGCCCAGTCGCGGCGTCTCGGGCGTCTCGCCGCCGACCTCCTCGATCTCAGTCGGTTGGACGCCAAGGTTGACCTGCGCTCCGAGCCGGTAGAGCTCGGGGAGCTGAGCCGCGCCGTGCTGGCGGAGTTCGAGCTCGGGGCGGCCGAGCGCGGGATCCTCACCCAGCTCGACGATCGCGGGGGCTCGGTTTGGGCGCTCGGCGATCCCGGCAGCATCGCGCGGATCCTGAGGATCCTGCTCGACAACGCGATGCGGATCAGCCCCATCGGGTCCGAGCTGACGATCGAGCTCGAGCACGGAGCCGATGTTTCGATCAGCGTCTGCGATCAGGGGCCCGGGGTGCCGCCCGCCGAGCGCGAGCAGATCTTCCGTCGCTTTCACCGCGGCCGCGATACCGGCGGCCAGGCGGGGTTCGGGCTGGGCCTGGCGATCGGCCGTGAGCTCGCCGAACGGATGGGGGGTGAGCTGACGCTCCAGGACGGCCACGGGCCGGGGGCGAGGTTCACGCTGCGCCTGCCGGCGGCGGCATCGCCGGCCAGGAAGCTGTCGCGTTCGCCTAGCTGACAGCATCACACGATGGACCCCGAACTGATGAAGGCGACGCTCGAGGTCGACGAGCACCACTGGTGGTACCGCGGCCGGCGAAGGATCATCCGCGCCGAGCTCGACCGGTTGCCGCTGCCGCCCGGCGCGCGCGTGCTCGATGCCGGCTGCGGCTCGGGCCGCACGCTGCAGGAGCTGATCGACTACGGGCCCGTGTCAGGGATCGAGCTGAACGCCGACGCCGCCGAGCTGGCGCGCTCGCGCGGCCTCGGAGACGTGCTCGTCGGCCGGCTCGAGGAGCTGCCGTGGGGGGATGAGACCTTTGCCCTGATCACCTGCCTGGACGTGATCGAGCACACGCCCGACGATCGGGTCACGCTTGCCGAGCTGTGGCGAGTCTGCCAGCCGGGCGGCTTCATGCTGGTCACGGTCCCGGCCTACCAGGCGCTGTGGTCGCTTCACGACGAGGCCAACCACCACTACCGGCGCTACTCCCGCCGCTCGTTGCGGACAGCCGCGGTCGGCGCCGGCTGGACCGTGGCGCGGATCACCTCGTTCAACAGCCTGCTGCTGGCCCCAGCCGCGGTCGTGCGGCTGGCCCGGCGCCGGGCTCGACCGCGCGACGGGTACACCAGCGACCTCCACCTGGGACCGGCGTGGTTGGGTGACGTGCTCGAGCAACCGCTGAGGCTCGAAGCGGGCTGGCTCGCGCGCGGGCGAACGCTGCCGGCCGGCCTGTCGCTGATCGCCGTGCTCCGGAAGCCCTGGACGCGCCCGTGAGCGCCGGGCGCTCCCGGCCTCAAGCACCAGCATGGTGATGCTTGGACTCGGCGCGATCATCAGCGTCTCGAGCAACCTCGGTTACCTGCTGCCGGCGATCATCGGGCTCGAGTCGATGGGGGTCCCGTCCCCCGGCGAGACCGCGCTCGTCCTGGCCGCAGTGCTCGCGAGCCAGGGCAAGCTCCAGATCTGGCTGGTAATCGTGATCGGCGTGTCCTCGGCGATCGCCGGCGACAACGCCGGGTACTGGCTCGGCCGCCGGTTCGGTCGCGACGTGCTCGAGGCCCCCGGGCCGCTACGCGAGCGCCGCGTCAGGGTGATCGCCGCCGGCGACGGGTTCTTCGAGCGCCACGGGCCCAAGGCGGTTTTCCTGGCCCGCTGGATCGCGCTGGTCCGCTTCGCCGCCGCCTGGCTGGCGGGCATCAACGAGATGCGCTTCCGCGAATTCTTCTTCTGGAACGCGCTCGGGGGAGTCACCTGGGGGGTGACCTACGGGCTGGTTGGTTACTTCGCCGGCAGCGCCGCGGCCGACGTGATCACGAGCTTTGGTGTCTACGCCGCGATCGGGTTGGGCGTGCTCGTGGTCGGCGGCTACGCGTACTTCAAGCTGCGCGAGCGCCGGCGCGCAGAGTAGCGGCGGCCTCAGCCCTCCTCGGGCTCGAGCTCCAGCGCGCAGGAGTTGATGCAGTAGCGCTGGCCGGTCGGGTTCGGGCCATCGTCGAAGACGTGGCCGAGATGGCCCCCGCAGCGCTTGCACAGCACCTCTGTCCGCGCCATCAACAAGCTGCGGTCGGCGCGCAGTTCGACGTTCTCGGCCACCGCAGGCTCGTAGAAGCTCGGCCATCCGGTGCCCGATTCGAACTTCGTCTCCGAGCTGAACAGCTCCGCGCCGCACCCCGCGCAACGGTATGTGCCGTCATCCTTGACCTCGACGTACTCCCCCGTGAACGGCGGCTCGGTCGCGTGCTTGCGGAGTACCTGGTACTGCTCGGGCGTCAGCCGCTGGCGCCATTGCTCGTCTGTCAGTTGCCTGTCGCGATCTGTTTGCATGCCCTTCA
>JBPCQU010000181.1:0-8359 GCA_050997795.1 Solirubrobacteraceae bacterium
ACTACGTGATGATCGGAACCGGCAACTTCCACGCCAAGACCGCCCGCCTCTACGAGGACTTCGCGCTGTTCACCACCGACCACGAGATCGGCGAGGAGGTCGCGAACCTGTTCAACACGCTGACCGGGTACGGCCATCCCGAGCCGCAGCGAAAGACGCTCGTGGCGCCAACGTGGATGCGAAAGCCGCTGATCTCGGAGATCGAGAAGACGGCTGCCGCGCACCGGGCGGGTGAGCCGAGCCGGATCGTGATGAAGATGAACTCGCTCGTCGACCAGCGCATCATTCAAGCCCTGTACGCGGCCTCCCAGGACGGGTTGCCGATCGATCTCAACGTCCGCGGCATCTGCTGCCTGGTCCCCGGCGTGCGCGGGGTCAGCGAGACGATCAACGTCGTCTCGGTGGTGGGGCGCTTCCTCGAGCACTCGCGGATCTATTCGTTTCATCGCGGCGACGAGCACATCCACTACATCGGCTCGGCCGACCTGATGCCGCGCAACCTCGATACGCGCGTGGAGCTGCTGGTCCCGGTCGAGCCGCCCGAGCTCAAGGCGGAGCTCGATGACACGCTCGAGCGCTGCCTCGCCGACGACACGTTCGCCTGGACGCTCGCCAGCGACGGCTCCTGGAGCCGCCGGGACGGACGCACCCGTAGCGTGCACGGCGAGATGATGGAGCGCACGCTGACCTGGGCCGCGAGCTTCGCCAGCTGACAGCGCCGCCGGTAGGACCCTTAGGGTAAGCGGGTAGTGCACAGCGGTCTACTGCTCGTCATCGTCGTCGCCGCGGCGCTGGCGTTCGACTTCACCAACGGCTTCCACGACACCGCCAACGTGGTGGCCTCCGCGATCTCGACGCGGGCGCTCGCCCCGAGGACGGCGATCGCGCTCGCGTCGGTGCTCAACTTCGTCGGCGCGTTCGTCTCGCTCAAGGTGGCCGCCACTGTCGCGACCGGGATCGTCGACGCCAGCCGCATTACCGAGACGATCGCGTTCGCGGGCCTGATCGGCGCGATCGCCTGGAACCTGATCACCTGGGCGTACGGCCTACCGTCGAGCTCGTCGCACGCGTTGATCGGCGGTGTCGTCGGCGCGATGCTGGCCGCGGTCGGCGGCGCCGGCGTAAAGGGCGGCGCGATCATCACCAAGATCGTGATCCCGGCGATCATCGCGCCGATCACGGCCTTCCTCGCCGCCGGAGTCGTGATCATCGTG
Source organism: Solirubrobacteraceae bacterium (assembly GCA_050997795.1). GTDB lineage: Bacteria > Actinomycetota > Thermoleophilia > Solirubrobacterales > Solirubrobacteraceae > Palsa-465. Next base: position 1,215 of record JBPCQU010000181.1, read on the forward strand.
ATCTACTCGGTGTTCGGACGCCGGCGCCCGGGTTCGGTCACGCGCGGGTTCCGCCTCGGCCAGATCGCCACCAGCGCGCTGCTGTCACTCGCCCACGGGACCAATGACGCGCAGAAGACGATGGGGGTGATCACGCTTGCGCTCGTCGCCCACGGCAGCCTCAGCGCCAAGCACGCGAGCGTCCCGGTCTGGGTGATCGTGACGGCGGCGACGGCGATCTCGCTCGGCACCTACGCCGGCGGCTGGCGGATCATCCGCACTGTGGGCAGCCGGATCCTCAAGATGGACAGCGCGCAGGGGTTCGCCGCCCAGGGCGCGGGCGCCGCGGTGATCCTGGTCTCCTCCCATCTCGGGTACCCGCTGTCTTCCACGCACGTGATCTCCGGCGGCGTGATGGGAGCCGGGGCCGCCAAGCGGCTGTCCGCGGTCCGCTGGGGCGTCGCGGGGAGCATCGCCGTGGCCTGGGTGGTGACGCTTCCGACCGCGGCCCTGTTCGGGGCCAGCGCTTATGCGATCGCGAGCGCGTTTGGCAGCGGCGCGCTGGGGCCGATGCTGATGACGCTGGTCGCGCTCGGCGTGCTCGCGACGACGCTCGCGGGCCGCCGCCGTCGGATGGCGGAGGCCGCGAGCGCCTGACGCGGGCTCTGCGCGGTGGGCTAGCCGCCCGACGGCGCCGAGGCCGGCCGTGTCCCGAGCTTGACCTTGATGCTCTTCGTCTGCCCGGAGCGCTTGACGGTCATCGTCACCGTCTGGCCCGGAGAATCCGTGTCGATCATCGCGATGAACTGGTCCGTCGAGCTGACCGCCTTGCCGTCGATCGCCGTGATCAGGTCACCGGGCTCGAGACCTGCCGCCGAGGCGGGCGAGTTGGCCTGAACCGGCGCGCGGCCCTGCGCGTCTGGATGGGTCGCGATCTGAGCGCCGCCACTGCTCTGCACCAGGGAGACGCCGACGTAGGCGTGCTTGACGCTGTGGCCGGCGATGATCGGGCCGGCGATCCGCTGCACCGTGTCGGACGGGATCGCGAACCCGACGCCCGAGGACGACCCCTGGCCGCTCTGGGTCGTGTTGTTGGTCTCGATCTGGTCATTGAGCCCGAGCACCCGGGCGTTGGCATCGAGCAGCGGGCCGCCCGAGTTCCCGGGGTTGATCGCCGCGTCGGTCTGGATCGCGTTGGGGATCTGGTAGCCGTTGGGGGCGGTGATGCTGCGACCCGTCTGGCTGACGATGCCCGTGGTCGCGGTCTCGGGGAGGCTGAACGGGCTCCCGATCGCGACCACCGGATCGCCCACCTGGGCGGCCGAGGAGCTCGCCAGCGGGATCGGGTGCAGCTCCGACGACGGTGCGTCGACGCGGATCACGGCGACGTCAGTCGAAGGATCGGTCCCGAGCACCTTCGCGGTGTAGCTCTTGCCGTTCTGGAAGTTCACCTTGACCGATGTCTCGCCGGACACGACGTGCTCGTCGGTGAGGATATCTCCCTTGGTGTCGTAGACGACGCCGGCCCCCTCGCCCTGGGTCTTCTGGCTGGAGCCGTTGCCGCCGAAGAACCCGAACCCGGGCGTCTGGCTGCGGGCGGTGACGATGATGTCGACCACGCCCGGGCTGGCGGCGTGGTAGATCTGGTTGACGGTCATCCCGCTGCCCTTGCTGAACGAGGCGGGTAGCGCGGCCTGCTGGGAGGGGCGCACGACCGTCGTGGTCACCGAGCGGGATGAGCTCCCGCCGGCGATGACCAGCGCGATGACCCCTCCGGCCACGGCGCCGCCGATGATCGGCACCCATCGGTTCAAGCTGCTCATGTTCTGCTTCTCATCTCCATTGACGTGACTGTAGCTCTACGCGATCAGTAGACCACGAGCGGGTGAGAACCTTTTCAGAGTCAGGGAAGAAGTCCATAAGAGCCGGGGTCCTCGGGGCGCGGCGTGGGGGATTTAGGACACATAGCGTCCCGGATCCCCCACGTCCGTAATCACTCGCGCGCCAGCTCCACGAAGTAGTCGAGCGCCTCGGGGTTGGCCAGCGACTCGCGGCTCGTCGCCTCCTCCGCGGGCGTCCCGCTCAGGATCCGCTTGACCGGGATCTCCAGCACCTTGCCCGACAGCGTCCGCGGCACGGCCGGGATCGCGCGGATCTCGTTGGGGACGTGACGCGGTGAGCAGTCCTCGCGCACCCGCCGCCGGATCTGCGCCACCAGCTCGTCTGAGAGCGACGCATCCTCGCCCAGCACTACGAACAGCGGCATCCACCCATCGGTGCCTTCACGGGGGAGGTCGACGACCAGCGCGTCGACCACCTCGGGCACCTCGAGCACGGCGCGGTAGATCTCGCTCGTCCCCATCCGCACGCCGCCGCGGTTGATGGTCGAGTCCGAGCGCCCGTAGATGATCGCCGTGCCCCGGGAGGTGATCTCGATCCAGTCGCCGTGGCGCCACACCCCCGGATAGGTGGAGAAATACGAATCCCGCAGCCGCTCCCCATCCTCGTCGCCCCAGAAGAACAGCGGCATCGACGGCATCGGCTCGGTGATGACGAGCTCGCCGACCTCGTCCACCAGCGCCTTCCCGTCGGCATCCCACGCCTCGACCGACGCGCCCAGGCAGCGCGCCTGGAGCTCGCCCTGATAGACCGGCAGCGTGGGCACGCCGCCGACGAAGGCCGTGCACATGTCGGTCCCGCCCGAGGTCGAGAACAGCCACGTGTCGGCACCAAGCTGCTCGTAGACCCACGCAAAGCCCTCGGGCGCGAGCGTCGAGCCGGTCGAGCCGACGGCCCGCAGCGCGCTCAGGTCGCGTCCGTCGGCGGGAGCCAAAGAGTCCTTCATGCACGAGGCGATGAACGCGGCGCTGGTCCCGAAGGTCGTGATCTGAGCCTGCGCGGCCAGATCCCACAGCACGCCCAGGTCCGGATAGCCGGGGTTGCCGTCAAACAGCACCACCGAAGCGTCGGTCAGCAGCACGCCGACGAGAAAGTTCCACATCATCCAGCCCGTGGTCGAGAACCAGAACACGCGGTCGCCGGCCTGCGCGTCGAGGTGCAGGTTCATCTTCTTGAGCTGCTCGATCAGGATCCCGCCCTGCCCGTGGACGATCGGCTTGGGCAGCCCCGTCGTCCCCGAGCTGTACAGCACCCACAGCGGGTGATCGAAGCCGAGCGCGGCGAACTCGAGCTCCGGGGGCTGGCCATCGGTGCCGTCTGAACCTCCGCCCAGGAATCCGTCCTCCCAGCCACTCCCGTCCAGATAGCCGAACCGGACCACGCGCGCCAGCGAGGGGATCTCGGCTGCGATCGCCTCCACGACCGACCCGCGATCGAAGTCCTTGCCGCCGTAGCGATAGCCGTCGATGGCCAGCAGCACCTTGGGCTCCACCTGCGCGAAGCGGTCGATCACGCTGCGCGCGCCGAACTCGGGCGCGGCCGAGGACCACACCGCCCCGATCGAAGCGCAGGCCAGAAAAGAGGCCACGGTCTCGGGGATGTTGGGCATGTAGGCGACCACCCGATCGCCCTCGCCAACCCCGAGCGAGCGCAGCCCCGCGGCGATCTGAGCCGTCTCCGCGCGCAGCGAGCCCCACGTCCACGAGTCCAGCGAGCGCAACTCCGACGCGTGCCGGATGGCCACGTCCTCGTCGCGCTTGCCGCGAAAGACGTGCTCGGCGAACGACACCCGCGCGCCCGGGAACCACTGCGCCCCGGGCATCTCCCGGCGGCCGAGGACCGTGTCCGCCGGCACCGAGAAGCGGACCTCGAAGAACTCGGCGATCGAGCGCCAGAACGCCTCGAGGTCCTGCACCGACCATCTCCAGAGCGCCTCGTAGTCCTCCAACCGCAGCCCGCGCGTGCGCTCCAGCCAGGCCGCGTAGCGGGTGATCGTCGCGCGCTCCACGCGTTCGGGGGATGGCTCCCAAAGGAGCTTGGGCTCAGAGCTCACCGCGGCAACAATAGACTCGCGGGCGATGAACCTGCGGGCCCCGTTCGCCGGCACCGTCGTGGCGGTGCCCCACGCGATCGGTGAGGCCGTCAGCGCGGGCACGCCGTTGATCGTGCTCGAGGCGATGAAGATGGAGCACGAGCTGCTCGCCGGGGGCGACGGGACCCTCGAGCAGCTCGAGGTGGGCGTCGGCGACACCGTCAGCGAAGGCCAGCTCCTAGCCGTGCTGAGGCCCGCGGACGCCAACCATCGCGCCCCTCAGCCGCGCCGGCGCGACCCCGAGCGCAGCGGACCGCGAGACGATCTGCGCGCGGTCGAGCGCCACGCGATCGGGCTCGACCACGCGCGCCCCGAGGCGGTTTCAAAGCGCCACGACAGTGGCCGCCGGACGGCGCGCGAGAACCTGCACGAGCTGCTCGACGACGGCTCGTTCGTCGAGTACGGCCCGTTGATGTTCGCCGCCCAGGAGCGGCGGCGTGCCAAGCAGGAGCTGATCGAGCGCACCCCCGCCGACGGACTCGTGGGCGGCGTCGGCGCGATCGACGGCGAGGACTGCGTGGCCATGTCCTACGACTACACGGTGCTCGCCGGGCACCCAGGGGATGCGCAACCACCTCAAGAAGGACCGGCTGTTCGAGCTCGCGCAGCGCCGCCGGCTGCCAGTGGTCCTGTTCGCCGAGGGAGGCGGTGGCCGCCCCGGGGACGTCGACATGCCGATCGTCGCGGGGCTGGACTGCCGCGCCTTTCACCTGTTCGCCAAGCTCAGCGGGCTGGTGCCGCTGGTCGGGATCGCGTCGGGCTACTGCTTTGCCGGCAACGCGGCGCTGCTGGGCTGCTGCGACGTCGTGATCGCCAGCGAGGACTCGAGCATCGGGATGGGCGGACCGGCGATGATCGAGGGCGGCGGGTTGGGCGTCCACGACCCCCAGGACGTCGGTCCGATCGATGTCCAGTACGCCAACGGAGTCGTGGATCTGCGAGTGGCCGACGACGCGCAGGCGGTAGCCGCCGCCAAGCGCTACCGGGGGTTCTTCGCGCGCACCCAGCCGGGTGCCCATCCCGGCGCCGCCGGCCCGGACGCCCCGCCGCCCGAGCAGACCATGCTCCGCGACCTGATCCCGGCCAACCGCAAGCGCATCTACGAGATCCGTGACGTGCTCAGCCTGCTCTGCGAGGAGACGCTCGAGCTGCGCCGCGGCTTCGCGCGAGGCATGGTGACGGCGCTGGCGCGGATCGACGGCAAGCCGCTCGGCGTGGTCGCCAACGATGCCTCGCACCTGGGCGGGGCGATCGACGCCGCCGGCGCCGACAAGGCGGCGCGCTTCATGGCGCTGTGCGATGCGTTTGGCCTGCCGCTGCTGTTCCTGTGTGACACGCCCGGCTTCATGGTCGGACCCGAGGCCGAGCGCACGGCGACCGTGCGCCACTTCTCCCGGATGTTCCTGACCGGCGCCAACCTCGAGGTGCCCACCGGCACGATCGTGCTGCGCAAGGGCTACGGACTCGGCGCGCAGGCGATGACCGCAGGCAGCTTCAAGGCGCCGCTGTTCACGGTCGGCTGGCCGACCGCGGAGTTCGGCGCGATGGGTCTCGAGGGGGCGGTCAAGCTCGGGATGCGGCGGCGCTCGAGGCGATCGAGGATCCGTCCGAGCGCGAGCGGGCGTTCGACACGGCGGTCGCCGCCGCCTACGAGCGCGGGCGCGGGATCAGCATGGCCTCCTACTTCGAGATCGACGACGTGATCGATCCGGCCGACAGCCGCCGCTGGATCGCCACCCTGTTTGACGAGCGCGCCGCGCGCTGGTGGGAGCGCCCCGGCAAGCGCCGCCCCAACCTCGACGCCTGGTAGCTCACGCGCAGTGGCGGCAGGCGCCGCGCAGCAGCACGTCGTGGCTCTCGACCTCGAGGCCGAGCCGCTCGGACAGCCTGCTGATCGAGCGCTCCAGGCCCGTGTCGTTGAACGCCACCAGCCGTCCGCACCGCTCGCAGACGAAGTGGTGGTGGTGGCCGCCGGGATGGAGCGGCTCATAGGCCGCCCGCCCCTTTCCGGTGCTGACCCGCTCGACGAGGCCGAAGTCGACCAGCAGCTCGAGGGTGCGGTAGATGCTCCCGCGTGCGGTGGGCTGCTGGGCGGCCCGCAGCTCGTCCTCGATCTCGATCACGCTCAGCGCGCACGACTGGTCGGCTAAGACGTCGATCACACGCTCCCGGGCGCCGCCGCGCTTGAGCCCGGCGGCCTGCAGGGAGTTGTGCACGAGGTCGCTCCAGATGATCGCCACCCGGCAAGCGTAGCGCGACTTACTGAGAATCAGAATAGGAATCATTCTCGTTTTGGTAGGGTGCGGGCGCGTGGGTTCGCCACACCGGATACTCGCGCTGCTGAGCGTCGCCCTCTGCACCGCCGGCTGCGGGGAGCTCCCCGCCTCGGCTACGGTCACCGGCGTCCGGGTGGTGGCGGCCGAGAACTCCTGGGGCGCTGTCGCGCGACAGATCGGTGGCGACCGCGCGAGCGTGACCAGCATCATCTCCAGCCCGGCCCAGGACCCGCACTCCTACGAGCCGACCGCGGCCGACGCGCGGGCGATGGCGACCGCACAGCTCGCGATCGTCAACGGCCTGAACTACGACCCGTGGGCGCCGAAGCTACTCGCCGCCGACCCGGTCGACGGCCGCGTCGTGCTGGCCGTCTCATCGCGACTACGGCTGCCCGCCGCGGCCAACCCACACCGCTGGTATGACCCCAGCGACGTCGAGTCGGTGGCGGGAGCGATCGCGGGAGCGCTTGAGCGACTGGACCCGCGGCACGCGGGCTACTTCGCCCAACGCCTGCGGCAGTTCGAGACCAGCTCGCTGGCGCGCTACCACGCTCTGATCGCGACGATCCGGCGCCGCTATGCGGGCGTCCCGGTGGGCGCCTCGGAGAGCGTCTTCGCTCTCTTGGCGCCCGCCCTCGGGGTGCGCCTGATCACACCTCCAGGCTTCATGCGGGCGACCGCCGAGGGCGCCGAGGTCAGCGCCCAGGACACCGCGTCAACCGAGCGACAGCTCACGTCCGGCGCGATCAAGGTGTGGGTCTACAACGCCCAGAACGTGACCCCGGAGATCCAGCGGCTGAACGGCCTCGCCCGCGCGCGCCGGATCCCGGTGGCGACCGTCACCGAGACGCTCTCCCCCCTCGGCGACAGCTTCGCGCAGTGGCAGGTGCGCCAGCTGC
>JBPCQU010000221.1:0-5425 GCA_050997795.1 Solirubrobacteraceae bacterium
GCCCGATGCTCCACAAGGCGCTGCAGCAGTTCCTCGAAGACGTGGAATGGGGCGAGCTCGACTTCCTGTTGATCGACCTCCCCCCCGGCACCGGCGACGTCTCGATGACGCTCGCCCAACTGCTCCCGCAGGCCAAGTTCCTGATCGTCACCACGCCGCAGCCGGTCGCCCAGAAGGTCGCCGCGCGCTCGGCCGAGATGGCGGCCAAGCTGAAGCTCGAGATCGCCGGAGTGATCGAGAACATGTCGGGCTTCGTGACCCCCGGCGGCGAGCGCTTCCAGCTCTTCGGCGAGGGCGGCGGGCAGCTCCTGGCCGAGCAGCTCGAAGTGCCGCTCCTGGCCAAGGTGCCGCTGACGATCGCGCTGCGCGAGCAATCAGACGCAGGCTTGCCGCTCGTATTCGCCGATCCGGATGACCCGGCCGCCCAGGCGCTCCGCCAGGGAGCGCGGGGACTGATCGCGCTGTCGCCGGTCGAGCTGCCGGTCATGCAGGCCCCCGCCGCCGCAGCCGCGCCCAAGCCGGCCGGCATGTCGCTGCCGATGGCCTGAGGACAGCTACTTCGTGTAGTACTGGGCGTTCAGCTGCACGTAGTTCTGCCACTCGTCTGGAAGTTGATCCTCGGCGAAGCAGGCGTCCACCGGGCAGGCCTCGACGCAGGCGTCGCAGTCGATGCACTCCTCCGGGTCGATGTAGAGCATCTCGACCTTGTCGTAGTCCGGCTCGTCGGGCGTCGGATGGATGCAGTCGACCGGGCAGACCTCCACGCACGAGTTGTCCTTCGTGCCAATGCAGGGCTCGGCGATTACGTAGGCCATGTGTGTGTCGAATCCTCTTCGAGTTCGTTGTCTGGCAACCAGCCGGGGCCGGCGGAGTGAGCATTCTACGGACCGGGCTCCCGCCGCAGTCCCCCGCGGTAGCCTCCCGCCGGTGCTGCTGCTGACAGGCGCCACCGGGACCGTGGGGCGAGCGCTGCTGCGGCGGCTGATCGCGGCCGAGATGCCCGTCCGCTGCCTGGTTCGCGATCCACGCCGTCTCGGGTCAGAGCGCGTGCACGTCCAGATCGCGCTCGGCGACCTCGGAGACCATCTGTCCTTTCGCCACGCGCTCCGGGGGGTCGACACGGTCGTCCACCTGGCTTCGGTGATCCGAGACCAGCCCGGCGGCTCGATCGAGGAGCTCGCGGGTGTCGCGACCTGGCGGCTGGTCCAGGCGGCCGAGCGCGCGGGCGCGCAGCGGTTCGTCTTCTTCTCGACGCTCGGCGCTGGTACCCGCAGCCGGGCGCGGCTGATGCGGGCTAAGGCGATCGCCGAGCGGGCGGTCGTGGAGTCGACGCTCGAGCACACGGTGTTCGCGCCCTCGATCGTCTACTCCCCGAGCGATCCCTATCTCAACCTGCTGCAACGGATGGCTTGGTTGCCCGTGATGCCGATCCCCGGCTCTGGTCAGGCGGCGTTTGAGCCGATCTGGGCCGAGGATGTAGCCGACTGCGCGCTGGCGGTGCTCCCCGGCGAGGCGGCCGCGGCTGAGTCGGTGGGGATGCGCTACGAGCTCGCCGGTCCCGAGACGCTGACGCATGAGGAAATAGTCGAGATCGCGCTGCGCTCGTTCCATCGCCAGCGGGCGATCGTCAAGGTCCCGGCCAGAGTCACCCGTCGGCTGCTGAAGCTGGTGGAGCTGCTGGGGGGACCGACGGCATTCGCCACCTGGGATGAGGCTGAGCTGCTGGAGGTTCCACTCGTCTCCCGGCACGGGACCGCCGACGCCGAGCGGCTTGGAGTCGTGCCCAAGCCGATGCGGGCGGTGCTGGGAGTGGACTGAGCAGAACCCGGCGGCAGCAGGCTGAAGGTTGCTCGATCACGGCGGTTTATGGGGGACCGTCACGCGTGAGTGCGTTATCGTCGCCTACGCAATCGCGGAGCGCCAGCCGCACGCCGCACGAGTCCGGCTTCTGCCGATCGTGCGGTGCGCAACTGTCGGACCGGACGACCGAAATGCCAGCGTTGTGGCGTGCGGTAGTCAGCTCGTCCCAACGCCGGTGCCTTCGTATTGCGGCATTGCTTGCGTCAGGGTCATTCCGCTGCGAATTAGCCCGCACTCGCAAAATCGCGATTAGTGTGGGTCAGGGGCGGGCGGGTTCGTAGCGCCCACCGCGTGGTGGGTGTGATCGCGATGGCGGGGGCGACGAAGATGAGGGCGAGCACGATCCAGCCGGGCTGTCCCCAGTCGGCGATGAGGATGGTCATGAGCGCGGGGGCGATCATGAGCGCGAGGGATTCCCCGGTCGCGAAGGCCCCTTGGTATTCGCTGGGGGCGTCGGGTGGCATGAGGGGGACGGACAGTCCCCAGGATGATGCGACGAACAGCAGCTCTCCGGCGAGGTGCAGGCCGGCTGCGGTGAGGATGATCAGGGTCGCGGGCCAACCTCCCAGTCCCGCGGTGAGGGCGAGGAGCAGGCAGGCCAGGGCCAGTGCAATGCCGGATCCGAGGGCGCCTCGGGCTGCGCGGTGGGGTGCGGTGATCCCGCGGCTGACGCGGACCTGAAAGGCGGCGATCCCCAGGGAGCTGATGACGACCACGACGGCGGCGAGCGCTCGGGGTGCGTGGGTGTGCAGAGCGATCCAGAGGGGGAGTCCGCTGGAGAGCATCGCCCAGCACAACGCGAGCATTCCGGTCATGCCGGCAAGACTCATGTACGGCCAGTCCTTGACGACGCGCAGGCCGGTTTGTTTTGTGGCGGGGGCCGGGGTGCTGATCGAGGGGACGCTGATCGCTAGGCCCGCGTAGACCAGGTAGGTGCCGGCGTTGAGCGCGATCAGCGCAAGGTAGGCCGGTCGGGTGTTCAGGCTGATGATCACGCCACCCACAACGGCCCCCAGAGCCCAGCCAACATGGCTGACGGCACGCAGCAGACTCAGCACCTCGAGTTTCTGTCCCGGGTCGCTCAGGCCGAGCACGAGCGCGTTGCGTGGTCCCCCGGTCCCGCTGCTGGCGATCTGGGACAGAGTGGCCACGATGAGAAAGACGGCCATGTCGTGGACCACGAAGTAGGCAAGACCGGTGAGGCCTTGCGCGACCAGCTGCGCGGTGAAGATCTCCCGAGCTCCGGCACGGTCTCCCAGCCAACCAAACGCCGGCGTGAAGATGACGCCCAGGACGGCGGCGACAGTCATCCCGACCCCGACCTGCGCCGGCGAGAGCCCGACCGACCGGGTGAAGAACAGCGCCCAGCTCGTGAACCATGCCCCGTTGCCGACGGCCGAGATCAGCGTTCCGCACGCCAGCCGGCGCAGAGGGCCGGGGGCCGGAAGCAGGGCGTCTGCGCGGCCGACGGCTCGCGATATCATCGTTGTTCAGGCTTCCTTGAAGTGTACGGTGATAGTTCAAGCTAGCAAAAACTGTGGTAGCAGGAGCGAGGACAGCGATGACCCCCGTATCGCGCTGCTCAAGCAGCTCGTCGATCCAATACGGCTGCGGGTGATCGATCGTCTGGGGCACGCCGGACCGGCGAGTGTCACCCGACTCGCCGAAGAACTCTCCGTTCCCCTGCCTCAGCTTTCAAATCACCTCCGTCGCCTCCGTGAGGCTGGGCTGGTCACCGCGCAGCGCGCCGGGCGACAGGTCATCTATGAGCTGGCCGATCCCGGCCTCGAGCTGCTCACGCCCCTGCTGGACAGCATCACCGGCCGCGTCCGCGGCGCGCTGGAACCATCGGATCGCGGCGTCCCGTCACGCACCTGCTACGACCACCTCGCCGGCGAGATCGGCGTCCGCATCTACCGCGCCCTGCGCGACCGCGAGGCCCTCACCGCTCGTGCGGACGGAATCGTCGAACTCGGACCCAACGCAACCGGGGTCTTCGGACTCCTGGACATCGACCCGACGCTGACACCCAACGGCCGTCAGCGACTTGCGTTCGAGTGCCTGGACGCCACCCAACGCGCCCCGCACCTCGCGGGCGCGCTCGGTGATGCCCTCGCCGCCTCACTCATCGACCACCGATGGATCCATCGCGAGCCCGGCAGCCGGATCTACTCCCTCACCCCCGCTGGTCGCAAGAAGCTGCAGAGCGCTCTCCGCATGCGAGACCTGCCCAAGGCCACACCCGCACGGGCATCATCCAAATAGAGCTCCGCCGGCAAATCCGTTGACTCGCCGACATCGTTACGGACCGGTACTAGTGGGCGATCGACTATCGGGACCTCGCCACGCTCGCGATCGAGCGCCGACTTCAGCTTTCCGAGCGCGCCCTGACTCAAGGGGTTTCAATGGCGTCGTATCGCTGTGGGAGCCGAACGCCGGAGGATCGGATGGATGAGGTGCTTGCGCTGGTGGACGGCGTGTCGGCCGGCATGCCGCTCGGGCCGACGTTGTCGCTGAGGGAGCCGCGCCTGACCGTCACGATCGTTGGCAGCGACGGCTCTCCGCCGTCGCCGGAGGCGTCCTGGTCCTCCCTGCCGGCCGTCAGGCCCGAAGACCTGCCGCGGTCTGCCGTCGCCGCGATCGCGCGCACCGTGGCAGAGCACACCGGTGCAGCGCCGTGGCCGGCGCGACGCCCCTCGTGGTTCCGGTCGGGGTGGTTGGATGCCGTCGACGCGTGGATCGACGAGCAGCTCGCCGCGTCGGATCTGGTTCGCGCCGGTCCGTGCAGTCCCGTGCGCATGTGGAGTCTGTCGGCGGTGCTGCGCGTGCCGATCTGCGACGATCGCTCCGTCTGGTTCAAAGCGAGCTGCGAGCACTTCCGGGACGAGCCTGCCATCACCCGGACGCTGGGGCGCTTCGCCGGGGAGGCCGTGCCGAGGGTGCTGGCCGTGGACGAACGCGACAGCTGGATGCTGTTGGCGCCGCTGCCGGAGACCGATACCGACGACCCTCGTCGCGTGGCCGCAGCGGCCGCCGCCATGGCGAGGATCCAGGTCGAAGCGATCGCGCACGCCGACGAGCTGCGCGCCGCCGGATGCCCAGATCGAGGGCTTCGGGCTACGCTCGACGCGTTCGGTCGCCTCGTGCACGACAGCGTCGAGCTCGAGCGTCTCACTCCGGCCCGGCGTGAGGCCGCGGTCGCGATCGTGCCGTGGGTCACGCGCCGACTGGAGGACTTCTTCGACTGCGGGATCGCCGAGTCGCTCGTTCACGGCGACCTCCACCCGGGCAACGTTGCCGGGGGCGAGCGGCCGGTCATCTTCGACTGGACGGACGCCTGCATCAGCCACCCCTACCTCGACGGAGCCCACCTCGCGCGGGCGGCGGACGAGGGGCAGAGTGCTGCTGTCAAACGGGCGTACACCACACCATGGCACGGCCGCGGCGAGCACGCGCGCGCGTGGGACCTGGCGCCGTTCGCCAACCGGGTGTTCCAGGCGGTCACCTACGAGGCGATCTACCGTGCGCAGGAGGACGCGTCTCGGTGGGACATGGCCGGGGTCGT
>JBPCQU010000106.1:0-12744 GCA_050997795.1 Solirubrobacteraceae bacterium
CCGAGGTGGATGACGAGCTTCGCCGTGGTCGCGACACTGTGGTGATGGCGCTTGGCGCGACCGAGCAGCATGGCGCCCACATGCCGCTCGCCACCGACGCGCTGCTCGGCGACCATCTCGCCTGGGAGATCGCTGAACGCCTCGGGGCGTTCGTCGCGCCGACGCTCCGGTTCGGCTGCTCGGAGCACCACCTGGCGTTCCCAGGCACGATCTCGATCGCCGAGGACACCTTTCACGCCGTTGTCGCCGACGTGGCGCGCTCCTTTGCGGCGGGCGGGTTTCGTCGGCTGGTGCTGCTGCCCACGCACGGCGGCAATTTCGCGCCGCTGGCGCGGGCGCTGGAGAAGCTCGGCCCGCATGACGGGCTCGAGATCCGCGCACTCACCGATATCGGGGCGCTGCTGGCGATCGCGCAGCTGGGCGCCGACGAGCACGGAGTGCCGATGAGCGACGGGGGACTGCACGCCGGGGAGTGGGAGACCTCGATGCTCGCCGCCATCCATCCCCAGCTGGAGCACGCCGACAGACGTAGCGCGGGTTTCACCGGCGACCCGGAGCAAGCCGTAGCGGTGCTGTTTGACCGCGGCGTCGAGACGCTCTCGTCCAGCGGTGTCCTCGGCGATCCCACGAGAGCAAGCGCCGCGCACGGTAAGCGCTACTGGGAGCGCGTGATCGAGATCGTCCTCGAGCGAGTCGGTTGAGCCGGAGGAATCGTCAATCCTCTCCGGCGCGGACCTGACCGTAGTTGAGCATGCCGACGATCGCCACGCCACCGACGGTGTTTCCCAGCGTGACCGCCGCTAGCCAGGCGAAGAAGTGTCCCGTCGACACCGTGCCGTGGACGACGGCGGAGAGCACCTCGGACGTAGTGGAGACGCAGTGGCTGAAGCCGCCGAGCCCGATCACGAACGTGAACGCCCAGATCAGGAAGATCTGGCCGATCGGCTGATCGCTGGCCTCGATCGTCCAAGCCACCAGCGCGAGCAGCCATCCCGCGATCACGCCGCTCCAGAACTTCGACGTCCAGCTCCCGGTCACCATCTTCCGGCCGAGCGCAGTGAGGTGATCGACGATGGTGGGCGGGACCGCGCCGCTATGGACAGCCAAGAAAGCGAAAGCCAGCGCGCCGAGGACATTCGCACTCAGGACCACGGCCCACAGCCGCGCGGTCGGTCGCAGGTGGCGACGTTCGTCGAGGACAAGGGTCACGGGATAGAGCGTGGTCTCGGTGAAGAGCTGGGCCCTTCCGATGATCGCGGCTATGAACCCGATCGGGTAGAAGATCGCGCCGGCCAAGTCAGCGCCCGCCGCACCTCCGAGCAGCGCCGCCGCGCCTGCGGCTGCCAGCCCGCTGAATCCCAGCGTGGCTCCGGCGAACAGGCCCGAGAACGCCAGCGCCGGCAGCGGCCGGGCGAGCTCTTCGGCCGCGTCGCGCTTGACGCTCTCGTAAATGTCCTCAGCGCCGGGACGAACCCGCTGGTCGGCCACAGGCGAGCAGTACCCGAATTTCCGGTACTCAAGCCCATGCCGGCGCTTGTGCTCCTCCCGCGAGCGACACGCAGCCGACCGTTGGATCGGACACTCCCGTGTTGTCGCAGAGTTCAACCGCGCTGCCGCTGTGGCGGCGTGACCTAGACTCGCGGCGATGTCATTGCACCTCTTCGCGGGTCTGCGCGTGCGGGACTTCCAAGCCGCCCGACCGTGGTACGAGCGGTTGCTGGGGGAGCCGACGTTCTTCCCCCACGCCACCGAGGCGGTGTGGACGCTAGCCGAGGACCGGTCGGTCTACGTCGTCGAGCACGCCGATGGCGCGGGCAACTCCGTGGTGACAATCTTCCTCGACGATCTCGACGCCCACGTAGCCGCGATCGCTGCCCGCGGGCTCGAGCCCGACGAGCGCGAGACATACTCCAACGACGTACGCAAGGCGCTGTACCGCGACCCCGACGGCAACGAGCTGGGGTTCGCCGGCGCGCCGTTCGACACTGGTTCATAGGCCGCGCGCGGAACCGAGGGCGCGAAGGGGCGAGAGCCTGTCTCGGCGAACGCCGGATACCGATCCGGGGCTAGCAATGGTCGCGGCCGCCACGGCGCAAGGCCGGAGCATTGAGCGCGTCCGCATCTTCGCCCGGCCGCTCACTGACTACACGCGGTTTGAGTTCGCCGCTTATTCGGACAACATCGCAGCTGGGGAGAAGGTTCGGGTCATCGACCGCAGCTTGCTGCGAATGGAGGACCGGAGCTGGGCGAACGAGGATTTCTGGATCTTCGACGACGAGATCGTGGTGATCCTGCGCTACGACCCGCGAGGGTGTTTTTTGGGAGCCGATCGAGCCGACGAAGTCCAGCACTACCTCTCGGCTGAACAACGCGCGATCAGACGCCGCGGCAGACCCGAAGCGCGACTCGCGATGCTCCCCGTCTCACGCACTACGACATCTTCGAGTCGCCTCAGCTGGCCGAAGTCGTCGACCGGTCCTCGGCTCGTGAGACCCACTCCGTCGCGCCTAGTCTGAGGGACGAGCCTGAAGGAGCCGGGGGCCGACGACGGGAAGCGAAAGTGTCTTCAGGGGAGCGTGTGGACGTAGGCGACGGCGGCCGGCCCGAGTGTCTGGAGCGCAGCCTGGAGCGCCGCGCCGAGTTCGGCCCCCGGCCAGTCGTCGGGTAACAGCTCGGCTGGGAGCAAGGGGTCTAGGGAGATGGCCTCATAGACGGGTTGGGTGGCGGCCGCGAACGCCCGTAGCGCTAGGGGGCCCGCGGGCGGATCGCTAGCCGCGCTTTCGACCGCGTCTCGGACTGCCACGACCCGGGCACGGTAGTCGTCGGCGAGGGCGTCCAGCGCCCACAGCCGGCGGGCCAGCCGGCGGGCGTCGGCCGGTGTGAGCTCGATCCGCGCGGGCAGTAGGTGAGCCTCGCTCGGGGGCTCGCTGAGCAGGCTTTGAAGTTCGACGAAGCCGTCGGTGGGGGCGATCAGCAGCCCGCCCCGCAGCGACGCGTAGCCCAGTAGCCGGGCGCAGCGACGCAGGCGGTCGCGATACGCCCGGTAGCGTTCGGGAACCTCGTAGATGAGACCGTGAAAGGCTCCGTCCCACGGTGCGCTCGCCCTGGTGAAGTGTTCCTGGAAGCGTTGCTGGCGGGCGCGAATCGTGGCCGTCGGCGCGTAATAGGTGTGCCGGCCGTGGTGCTCCGAGGACAGCCAGCCGTGGCGGCGGAGGCGCAGAATCGCCGCCCGGGCAGCGGACTCAGAGAGTCCGAGGTCTGACAGCACCGCGATCAGCACCGGCCCGGGGACCGCCGCCTCGTCGCGTCCGACGGCGGCCAGGCCGAGCGCGAAGAAGACTTCGCGGGTAGCGCCCTCGCTCCAGAGTTGGGCATCCAGGTTGTGCACTTCTCTTCACGATCGTATACTGATTTGAAACGCTCAGACGAAGAAGGGTCGCCCGACGTTCGCCAACAACCGCATTGTTCCGGACCCGACCACACCGCGCCCCTGGTTGGCGATCGCGTCGTGGTGATCACTACCCGCCATTGCTCACAGGAGTGACTACCGTGGCCTCGAGCTCGCCCGCACCGGCGCCTCCAGTCGGGCGCAGCCGATTTTCGTCGCTGGCGCCGATCGCCGTGTTTGACGTCGCCGGACCGCTGGTCGTCTACAAGATCCTGCGCGGCAACGGCCACAGCGAAGTCACCTCCCTAATCATCTGCGGCGCGTTCCCGGTTCTCGGCGTGATGCTCACCATCATCCGCGATCGACGCCTCGACGTCATCGGGGTACTCGTGCTGACCGGGATCGCGCTCCGTGTCGGCGTTGGTCTCGCCAGCCACAGCGCCAAGCTCGTGTTGCTCGAGGGCGCGGTGCCAACGACGATCTTCGCGCTCGCTCTGCTCGGCTCGCTGCTCGTCCCGCGCCCCTTGATGTTTCACTTCGCCCACGAGAGCATGGGGCGCGACACACCCAAGGGTCGCGACTTCGCCGACCGGTGGCAGTACCCCGGCTTTCGCCACGCGTTCCGCGTGATGACGGTCGTCTGGGGAGTCACCTACCTGGCGGTGGCCGCCGCCCACATCGTGATCGTCGAGACTCAATCCGCCGGAACCGCGCTGTCGATCTCCAAAGTGCTTCCTTATCTGGTCCTCGCGATCCTCATCGCCTGGACGATCGTGTACGCCAAACACGGCCAGCGCCAAGGCGAACGAGCGGACGCCGCCCGGCGCGCGGCCCGGGCGGCCACCCCCGACTGACAGGGGAGGCCCGCGACCGCCAAGCTCTCACCCAGCCCAGACCGAACTCCGGGGGTCGGGCAACGGTCTATTGCCGCCGGGGTCGCGCCGGCCTTGCTTCTGCTCCGCGGCTCGAGTGGGCCTTTCCGCTTCGAGTCCGGTTTTGTAGCTACGAAAACCGTTCTAGTAGATTACTTGCATAACTTTTCTACTGGATGTAGGGTGGCGTGATGACCGAGCGAGCTCGTCGTCGGATCACAGATCCCGAGGTTCTGAAGGGGCTGACCCACCCGCTGCGTCGCCGGGTCTTTCGGCTGCTCGCGCAGTTCGGTCCGGCGACGGTGACGACGCTTGCTCAGCGCACGGGTGCGGATCCGGGGCGGATGAGCTATCACGTGCGCGAACTGGCGAAACGCGGCTTCATCGAGCCCGCGCCGGAGCTTGCGCGCGACGGTCGGGAGAGCTGGTGGCGGCTGGTTCCGGGATCGGTGTCGTGGTCCTCGACCGACATGGCGGATCCGGCGGACCGTGCCGTCACCGACGCGTTGCATGACGTCACCGTGGCGGACGAGTTCGAGCGGCTGCAGGTCTTCGAGGCTGCGATCGACTCGTGGGGGCCGGAGTGGGCGGCGGCTGCAGAAACCTCGAACTCGTATCTGCGAGCGACCCCACAGGAGCTGCGTGAGCTGACCGCTCAGATCAACGACCTGATCATTGCGTTTCGCGACGTCGAGGGCCGCAGCACCGACCGCTCCCGCGCCGCCGACCAGGCTGACGATGGCCGGGAGAGCGTCTTCATCTTCATGCACGCGTTCCCGGAGCGGCCATGACCGCGACCGTCGACGCTCGGGCCAGTGTCGTGTCAACCCAGCCGCGCCCCGCGCTGCGTGATCCGCAGTTCCTGCGCTACCTCGGTGGCCAGGCGGTCTCGGGGCTGGGTGACCAGGTGTGGTACGTGGCGTTGTCGTGGAGCGCGGTGCGCCTGAGCTCGCCCGCGGGTGCGGCCACAGCGCTGACCCTCTCCTCGTTGCCGCGCCTGACGCTCATGTTGTTCGGTGGGGTCATCGCCGACCGCGTCGACATTCGGCGGTTGATGATCGGCAGCGACGCCGCCCGGACCGCGATCACCCTCATCGCCGTCGCGATCGCGATCACCGTGCCCGGGATCGGGCTGCTGGTGGTGATCGCCATCGTCTATGGAGTGGTGGATGGTGTGTTCATGCCGGCCGCCGGAGCGATGCAACCAAGGCTCCTGGATCCCTCTCAGTACAACAACGGAGCGGTCGCCGCGAACCTCACGACGCGCCTGGCGTTATCTCTCGGCGCACCACTGGGAGGCGTGATGGTCGCCGTCGGCGGATTGCCTCTCGCGCTCGCGGTCGACGCAGCGACGTTCGCCGTCTCCGTGGGGACGCTCGCGACGGTCAGACCGCGCCCGCTTTCGGCGGATCGAGCCCACACCGATGAGCACGCCGGCGTCGTAGGCAAGCGGGCGGCGATGTTCGCTGCCGACCTGATCGCCGGCGTGCGGTTCCTCATCGGACAACCCGTGCTCGGCCCGGTGACCGCGATCACCCTTCTGGACAACCTCGGGTTCGTCGGTCCGATGAACATCGGCATCGCCGAGCTGAGCGACCACCGCGGGTGGGAAGCCACCGGCATCGGCCTCATGCTCGCTGGCTTCGGTGCCGGCGCGGTCACCTCCTCGCTGATCCAGATGCGCTGGAGGATCCGCAACCGGGCAGGCGTCTGGATCATCGCCCTCTGCACCGCATCCGGCGGGGCCCTGCTCGCGCTTGCGCTCGCTCCGAGCCTCGGCGCCGCAGTCGCGACGACGGCACTGCTGGGCCTGTTCTCCGGGCCTCTGGCGGTGGCGAGTAGCGTCCTCACCCAGCAGCACACACCCGACGAGCTGCGGGGACGCGTCAGCTCCTTCAACCTGCTGAGCAGCTACGGCACCGTTCCGCTCGCCATGGTCGGCACCGGGGTCGCGATCGCGTCGATCGGCGTCACCGGCACCTTCGCCGTGTGCGGCGCGATCAACGCAGCCGCGCTGCTCTTCCTGCTCGCTCCCACATTCCGGCGGTCAGCCATCCGATCCTGAGGAGCAGATCAACCCACGGACCATGATTCACGCCTAGCGAGGCTGTCGCTCTGTCGCCAAGCACCCGTGAGCGTAGGGCTCCCCAGAGCGCTTGGTTCTCGCTGATCCGGTGGGCGCGGGCCTGCCCGCGGCGATAGCGTAGGGAGCGCTCGTCCATGGTGTCAGCCGCTCAAACCCTGATCCCGACTCGGACCGTTGCCGCGGCTCGCCCGGAGCCGATGGAGATTGGGTTGCTGGCGCGGGTTGCCGGTGATGTGCGGCGCGAGCGGCGGGTCCGCCGCCGCGCCAAGCTGCCGCCGGGCAGCACCGCGCCGAGCTGGTCGCACACCAGGCGGATCATCTCTGACCCGCTGGGGCTGCTCTTAGATCACGAGCGGCGGTTTGGCCCGGTGTTCACGATTCGGCTCTTGCATGAGCCGATCGTGTGGGCGATTGGCGCCGAGGTCAACCATCAGATCCTGGTCAGCGACTTCGACGCGTTCCAGTGGCGGGAGGGCCGGTTCGCGGACCTGTGGCCGTTGCTGGGCGACGGCCTGCTGAACACAGACGGCGCGTATCACCGCGACTTTCGGATGCTGTTGCTGCCCGCCTTCCATCGAGACCACATCACGGCGGTGGCGGAGACGATGGTCGAGCAGGCTCTGGCCGCCGCGGAGGCGCTGCGGGAGGGGCAGGTGGTCGAGATCTACCGGTGGGTTCGCGCGCTGGCGCTGCGGCTCGCGCTGCGAGGACTGCTCGGGATAGAGGCCACCGAGGGACGCGAGCAGACGCTGGCGGCGGCGTTCGAGGCGTCGCTGGCCATCCACGGCGAGCCGGTTCTCATCCAGATGTTGCCGGCTCCGAGAACTCCGCTGGCGCGGGCGATCGCGGCCCAGCGGACACTGGATTTGGCCGTGCGCGCGGAAATCGACGAGCGCCGGCGCCGAGGTGACCCGGGCCGGGGCGTCCTCGGGTTGCTGTTGAGCGCCACCGATGAGGGGGGAGCGCCGCTGAGCACGAGCGCCGTGCGAGACCAGGCGATCACGCTGCTGTTCGCCGGCCACGACACGACGACCACTACGTTCACGTTCCTGGTCCACGAGCTTGGACGCAACCCCCACGCACGCGCGGCAGTCGAGGAGGAGCTCGACCGCGTCCTGGGCGCGAGAGACCCGACCGCGGCCGAGCTCGACGGCCAGGCGCTGCCCGTGCTCGAGCGCTCGCTCAAAGAGACGCTCAGGCGGTATCCGGCGGCCTGGGTGGGCCCGCGGCGAACGACGCGTGACGTGACGCTTGGCGGCGTGCAAATCCCGGCCGAGATGGGCGTGCATTACTCCTCCTGGGCCACTCATCACCTGCCGCACCTGTACCCGGACCCGTTCCATTTTGACCCTGACCGGTTTCTACCCGAGCGCGAGGCGACCCGTCCCCGGGGCGCCTACGTGCCATTCGGCGGGGGATCGCGCATGTGCCTGGGCAAACGCTTCGGCGAATATGAGCTGCGCGCGCTGGCGGCCGTCCTGTTTCGCCGCGTGCGGCTGGAGCCGCTATCAGCCGAGAATCCCAGAATCGTGACCACCCCCACGCTCGGTCCGAAGGGCGGCCTGCGCTTCGTTGTCCGGACTCGGTGACCGAGGCGGGCCGAGGATGCTGACTCCTCTTTGGGCGACAGGCGGATCGGGACGATCCGGATGTCGCCGAAGCGTCAGAGCGCGACCTGGGAGCCCATCACGACGGTGCGGTCGGCTGGCAGTCCGAAGTGTTCGATTGGGCTGGAGGCGTTGCGGGCCATGGCGATGAACAGGTTCTTTCGCCAACGCCGCATCCCCGGAGCATCGGTGGGCGTGATGGAGATTCGCGAAACGAAATACGATGCGTGCTCCAAGTCCAGGTTTCGCTCGAGGAGGCCTTGCTTGCGCGCAAGCGCCAGCGCGGCGGGCACGTTGAGCTTGTCCTGATAGCCGATCCGCGTGGTCAGGTGGATGACCTTGAAGAGGCCGCGGCCGAGCACCTCCACCGCGAACCTGTCTGAGGTCTCGATGTGCGGGATGCTGATCGTCTCGACCGAGACGATCACGACCTTCTCGTGCAGCGAGTGCGTGTGCTCGACGTCTGCACGCAGCGCCAGCGGCGTCGTTTCGCTGTCGCGGCAGAGGAAGACCGCGGTACCCGGCACCCGCACGAGTGGTTGCTGCTTGGCAGCCAGAAGGTCGAGGAACTCGTTCAGCGGTCCCTCTTGCGCGACGCGGTTCCGTGTGACTATGACCTGGCCCTTGCGCCAGGTGATCATCACGATCGAGATCACGGCCCCGATCGCGAGAGACAGCCACGCGCCATGCTCGACCTTGGCGATGTTGGAGCTAAAGAACGCAACCTCGACGGTCAGGAACAGGACAGCGATCGGCGCCAGCTTTGCCCTGGAAGTACTCCAGAGCCAGCGCGCGACGGCCAGGAACAGCAACGTGTTGAGGATGAACGTCCCGGTCACCGCTACCCCGTAGATGTCTCCAAGCCTGGCGGCGGAGCGGAACACGAGCGTCAGCGCG
This sequence comes from Solirubrobacteraceae bacterium, assembly GCA_050997795.1. Classification (GTDB taxonomy): domain Bacteria; phylum Actinomycetota; class Thermoleophilia; order Solirubrobacterales; family Solirubrobacteraceae; genus Palsa-465. Next base: position 8,851 of record JBPCQU010000106.1, read on the forward strand.
ACCACGCCAGCGCACAGCGCCCAGTTGACGACCGGCACGTAGATCTGGCCCTCCATCTTGGAGGTGTGCAGGAGCTTGAGCCTCGGGAGAAATCCGAGCTGCACGGCCTTCTTCGCCACCGAGAACGAACCGGAGATCGCCGCCTGGGAGGCGATGACCGTCGCGATGGCGGCGAGGATCACCATCGGCCACAGGGCCCAGTGGGGGGTCATCTGGTAGAAGGGGTTGAACGTGTTCGGGTCCTTCGCCAGCGTCGGATGGTGGAGGATGAAGACGCCCTGGCCGAGGTAGTTGAGCATCAGCGCGGGGAGGGCGAGGCCGAACCAGCCCAGACGGATGGGGCCTGCGCCGAAGTGGCCCCGGTCGGCGTAGAGGGCTTCGGCGCCGGTCACTGCCAGCACCACCCCACCGAGCACCAGGTAGCCGGTCACGCCGTGGTCGATCATGAACCGCACCCCCCAGCTGGGCGACAGGCCCTGCAGCACAGCGGGATCCTTGAGCACTTCGCTCAGACCCAGTACGCCGATCACCGCGAACCAGACGAGGATCACCGGGCCGAACAACGATCCGATCGTGCCGGATCCGAACCGCTGCAGCACGAATAGCCCAACCAGGATGGCGACCGACGCTGGTACAACCAGGTGCGCGAGTGCAGGCGTCGCAACGCTTACGCCCTGGATCGAACCGAGAACCGAGATGGCGGGCGTGATGATGCCGTCGCCGAAGAACAGCGCCGCGCCGAAGATGCCGAGTGTCACCAGCAGCGCGCCGCGAGCCGCCCTGTTGCGTTGGAGCAGCGCCGTCAGCGCCATGATCCCGCCGTCGCCGCGGTTGTGCGCGCGCATGATGAAGCCCGCATACTTGATCGACACGACGACCATCAGGGCCCAGAAGATCAACGAGGCGATGCCATACACGGCGGCTGGCGTCACGTGCGCTGTGGCCTGATACGAGCCGAAGATGGCCTGCTCGGTGTACAGCGGGCTGGTACCGATGTCCCCGTAGACGACGCCGAGCGCGCCCAACGCGAGCATGGTCCGGCCAGCGTGAGGGATTACGTCTCGCTCGGAATCGGCGAGAGCAGCGAACCGCACCCGAGCGGCCTCCGCCCCCTGCTCACGAGCGCTTGGCGCCGGTTGAGCCGAGTAGCCGAGCTTGTGCGCGGCCTCGTTGAACGTCCGCCTCTGGACACGTCCATTGCCTGTCCGGACGTCGGCCTCGGGTTCGGTGGGCAACTCGAGGTCGACCATCGGCACCGCCTCGTGCGAGCCGCGTGCTCGCACGGACCTAGTCATCGCCTGACCTCTTCGCGAGCCGCCGCTGACCGCTGGGCGAAGTCGGCTGCGTCGAGCGTCCAGCTTTCTCGCGTTGGATCACCTCGCCTCCCGAGGGGGCGATCCGCAGGCTCGAGTGCGGCAGCGGCTGCCCGCAGTCGGTTGGGGAGCTCGCCCGGTGGGCTCGGCTGGTAGAGCGGGCTCGTGGCGTCCGTGAGAAGCACACCGAGCATCGCAACGCCCTGCGCGGTGACTGGGTCGGACCCGCGGAGACGGCACGCCAGGGCGGTGACCTCGGTACGAGCTTCAAGCAGCTCGGACGCGTGTGGCCGCAGCGCCGCGGTAAACCCGACCGTGGGTTCCGTCGCCCTGCGAAGTGCTCCAGCTAGCCCGTCGGCGATGCGCCGGCGCCCGCGAGGAGCGGTCAGCTTATGTGCCCGAAGTGCGAGGACGGCGTTGGTCTGTGGGTCGACGCCGTCTGCGAGCTTGCGGTCGAGCGTGATGCTGTGCCAGGTCGCGTTCAGCTCGAGACGTAGCGTCCGCGCGCGTTTGCGATCCAGCGCTTCGCGTTGGCGGCGGACGCGATCGAGACCAACGAGCAGTTGCATGCTCTGAAATGGCTGGGTGACGAACATGTGCACGCCACATCGTCACCGACCGCCCATCGCGACCGCGCTAAGAATCAGATCGAGCGCATAGAGATTTCGTCAAGACGCACCGCTGGCGGTCCAGCGGTTCGGAGCGGGGGCTCAGTAGCTGCGTCTGACTCGCACCTGATCACGAGAGTCGTTGAGCGTCACGAGCCAGTCTGCCTGGGATCGAAACCTTTTCCTCGGGCTCAAGACGGTTACGGAACAGACGGTGAGAGCTTCACCAAGCCTGAAGACAGGCAGCGTTCTGCGACGCTCGCCGCCGTTCTCGTGCGCGATTCGTCCGGCCGTTTCGTCAATCGTGAACTGAAGAGCGTCTCGCCGTCGCATAAGCGTCTCGCGCTCAGCGGCCAATCTCTCCCGCTTTTTGCGCGCTGCGCTTTCCTTTCGCTCGAGTTCTTTGAGCCCGTCTTTAAACGCTGTCCGCCAGGTCTCCGCATCGGTCCGCAGGGTCTTGGCAAAAGACAGCAGTGTTGCGAATTCGGCGCGCAGGTCCGGCTGATCTTGACTCCGGGATGGCGCCCGAGCCACATGTTCGTGTAGAGCGTCGAGCTGTCGAACCAGCTCTTTGTGCTCCACCCATCCCCATCTTGGATAGTCATCGTCAAACGTGGACCGATGGTCGTTCAGCGTCTTGTCGACCGCCGCGGCTTCGCGATCGATCGAGACCCGCAACCGGGCGATTTCAGAGACAACGTGGGTTTGAGCGTCGACCCGCAAAGCCGAATCGTTTCGCCGCGCCGGATACGCGTCAAGGTCGGGCGCCGGAGAGTGCCGCAATGATCGACGTGCGGGACGCGGCTCTGCGGTTGGGATCATGCGAGGTATTGGTCGAGCCAGTCAAAGATTCGGGTTTCCCGCAGCGCGGATCCGAGCGGCTCGCAGTGGCGGTTGGCGCCTTCCTGGGCCGCGAACTTGACGAGCTGCTTGGGGCCGGGAAGCCGGTCGTAGAGCTGCTGTGACTGTCCGGGCCAGAACTGCTCGTCCTCGGGGTCGGTGATCAGCAACGGTGTCGTGATCTGCGCGACCTCGTCCCCGAGGTGATACTCGGAGACCTTCTCGTAGAGCGCGAAACGGGAGCCACCGTTGAGCCCGTACGGTTCTCCGCGGAAGCGTGACCGCGGCCACGAGAAACTCCCCGCTGGTGGCCACTTAATTCCCCACCCGTCCGGCCTGGTGGTGATGGTCCGGCGCTCTTTTGCTGTCGATCGTCGGGAGGACGTCTATGAAGAGCGGAAGGACTCAGGTGGAGATCATCGCCTTGTATGAGGAGCTGGGCAGCTATCGCGCTGTTGGCTCGTTGTTGGGTTGCGATCACAAGACGGTCAAGCGGTATGTCGAGGCGGCTGGCGAGGCGGGTCAGTTCGCGCCGGCGCTTGCGCGCTCGCGGGTGACTGACGAGTTCGCGGCGCTGATCGGCGAGCGGGTGGAGCAGTCGGGCGGTCGGGTCACAGCGCGACGGTTGATGCGGATCGTTCGGGCGGCGGGCTATGACGGTTCGGAGCGGTCGCTGCGCCGGGCGGTCGCGGCCGCGAAGGAGGCGTGGCGGGCCAAGCAGGCGCGGGAGGGTCGGGTGTATCGGCCGTGGGTGTCTGAGCCTGGGGAGTGGATGCTGTGTGACTGGGGTGCAGCGGAAACTGTTCCGACGGCGGCCGGCCCGCGGAAGTTGTCGTTCTTCTCTTCGGTGTTGGGCTGGTCGCGGTATCGGACGGTGAGCTTTTCCTGTTCGGAGCGCTTCGGCGCGCTCGCGGTCGGCCTGGCGCACAGTTTCGAGCAGGCTGGCGGGGTCCCCGCCCGCGTGTTGTTCGATAACCCCAAGACGGTCGCGACGGGGCGTCTGGCCGGCGTCGCGGTGCTGAACCCTGATCTGGTGCGCTTGGCGGCTCATTATCGCTTCTCGCCGCGCACAACTGAGCGCCAGGATCCGGAATCGAAGGGCAAGGTCGAGGCGCTCGTTCGGTTCACCAAGT
>JBPCQU010000245.1:0-5854 GCA_050997795.1 Solirubrobacteraceae bacterium
AGCGAATCCAGGCGCCACCCGTGCTTGGTATCGATCAGCTGGATCGACTCGAGCGAAGTGGGCTGGCCGCTGGCCGCGGTGAGCACGACAACGGAGGCGCTCGCTCCCTTGACGGTGATCCGCGAGACGGTCAGGGTCGGCTTGGAGACGCTGTCGACGAAGATCCTCATCGCCTGCTGACAGCTCAGTCCGGCATCCGTCAGATGCGTCACCAGGTCCGGCGCAAGCACCTCCTGGCACAGGGTCGCGGAGTCCCGGGCCGCCGTAGCGTGAGCGAACTGCTCGACCTTCGCCTGGACCTCGTCGCGTGGACTCGCGCCGCAGCCGACGAGCGCGTATGCGCTGACCAGCAGCACGACCCCTCGCGCGAGCGACACTGGCCGCATGGGAGCGAAGAGTACCCTCTGAAAGATGAGCTCAGAGCCGCTACGGGACGGGCACGGACGGTTGATCGGCGATCTGCGCATGTCGGTGACCGACCGCTGCAACTTCCGCTGCCAGTACTGCATGCCGGCAGAGGGGCTGCCGTGGCTCGAGCGCGCCGAGGTCCTGACCTTCGAGGAGATCACCCGCCTGGTCAGCCTGTTCGCGTCTATCGGTGTCACCGACGTGCGCCTGACCGGCGGCGAGCCGCTCGTCCGGCGCAGCTTCCCCGAGCTGGCGGCGATGCTGTCGCAGATCGAAGATCTGCGGGAGCTTTCCCTGACCACCAACGGATTCTTGCTCGAGCGCGACGCGGCGCGCCTGGTGGCCGCCGGAATCGACCGCTTCAACGTGTCTGTCGACTCGCTCCAGCGCGACCGCTTCTACGAGCTGACCCGTCGCGATGCGCTGCCGCAGGTGCTGCGCGGCCTGGAGGTGCTGGCCTCCTTCCCCGAAGCCCATCCGATCAAGATCAACGCGGTCGGAATCCGCGGCTTCACCGAGCAGGAGGTGCTGCCGTTCGCCGAGTTTGCCCGCCGCACCCCCTACGAGGTCCGCTTCATCGAGTACATGCCGCTCGACGCCGACCGGGCGTGGACCCATGACCAGGTTCTCACCGGCGCCGAGATCAGGGTCGCGATCGACGCCGTGTACCCGCTCGAGCCCGAGCCGCGCGAGCCGAGCGCGACCGCTCGCGTTTACCGCTTCGCCGACGGCCACGGCAAGGTCGGCTTCATAAACCCCGTCTCGGAGCCGTTCTGCGCCGACTGCAACCGGATCCGGCTGACCGCCGACGGGCGTTTGCGAACGTGCCTGTTCTCGCTCAACGAGACCGATCTGCGGGGCCCGCTGCGCGAGGGCGCCAACGATGACGAACTCGAAGCCGTAATCCGCGCCGCGGTGTGGCGCAAGGAGCTCAAGCACCACGTCGGCGAAGCCGGCTTCATCCAGCCGGCGCGGAGCATGTCCGCGATCGGCGGCTAGCGCCGCGGTGGCGTTCACCGGATCGCAAGCATTTCAGAGCATGATCTGAGGCGCCCATGCTGCTGCTGATGCTGTTCGCGCTGCTCGCCGGCGCCGGCACCGCGATCACGCCCTGCGTGCTGCCGGTGGTTCCCGCGCTGTTGTCAGCGAGCGCTCTGGGCGGTCGGCGGCGGCCGGTGGGGATCGTGCTCGGGCTGGCGACGACGTTCACGATCGCGATCGTGGCGCTGGCCCAGCTCGTCAAGGGCGTCGGGCTCGCCAGCGGCGCGGCCCGGACGCTGGCGATCGTCGTCCTGATCGGGTTCGGTGTTGTGCTGCTGGTGCCCGAGCTGGCCGAGCGCGTCCAGGCGCCCCTGTCGCGCCTGGCCCGCTTCGGCCCGCGGACGCGCGGCAGCGGCTTCTGGTCGGGTGTGGCGGTCGGCGGTGCGCTCGGCTTCGTCTGCGCCCCGTGCGCCGGCCCGATCCTCGCCGCGGTCACGTCGGTCAGTGCCTCCGGGGGCGCCTCGGCCCGCGTCGTCGCGGTCGCGCTCGCGTACGCGGTCGGCCTGAGCACGGTGATGCTGCTCTACGGGCTCGGCGGCCGCGCCGTGCTCGACCGGGTGCGCCGGCGCGCTCGCGGTCACGTGGTCGAGCGCGCGCTCGGGGTCGTGCTCCTGCTGACCGGTGTCGTTATGGCCACCAACCTCGACGTCCGCTTCGAGGAGGCGCTCGCCAAGGACACCAGCCTGCCGGCGCTGCTGGTGGACCCGACCCGCTCGCTCGAGAGCTCGAGCGAAGTTCAGAACCGTCTCGCTTCGCTGCGAGCGCCGTCGCGCTTTGCCGTGCGCCAGGATCGCGAGGCGTCCGTGGCCCCGGTCGGGGTCCCCGTCGGCGTCTCCATCCCGGGGGTCAAGTCCCCGTCGCTGCCCAAGCTCGGCCCCGCGCCGCCGTTCACGCGCACCCAGCAGTGGTTCAACACGCCCGGTGGCCGTCCGCTGACGCTGGCCGGCCTGCGCGGGCACGTGGTGCTGGTCGACTTCTGGACTTACACGTGCATCAACTGCATCCGCACGCTTCCCTTCCTCGAAGGCCTGTACGCGACCTACCACCGCTACGGCCTCGACATCGTCGGCGTAGAGACGCCGGAGTTCACCTTCGAGCAGGAGGCCGCAAACGTCGCGCAGGCGATCCACTCCGACGGCCTGCGCTACCCAGTCGTCCAGGACAACCAATACGGCACCTGGAACGCCTACCAGAACCAGTACTGGCCGGCCGAGTACCTGATCGACTCCAGCGGCCAGGTCCGCCACACCCAGTTCGGCGAGGGCAGCTACAAGCAGGACGAGGCCGCGGTTCGCCAGCTGCTCTACGAGGCCGGGGCGCGGCACCTGCCACCGCCGATGAGCGCCCACGCGATCGTGCCTTCGAGCGGACTGGCGACTCCCGAGACCTATCTCAACCCCGACCGGGCGCAGGGCTTCGCCCAGCCGCTGCAGGCCGGCACCCATTTCTATCCAGGCGTGACCGACCCGCAGGTGAACGAGTTCGGCCTCCACGGGACTTGGACAGTGACCTCGCAGGCGGCCACGGCGACCTCGTCGGGCGCGTCGATCACCGGCCGCTTCCAGGCCGCGCACGCCTACCTGGTGCTGACCTCGGCCGGCAACGTCCCGCGCACGGTGCGGGTGCTGCTCGACGGTCGCCCGATCCCGGCTCGCGACGCCGGAGCCGACGTCCGCGGCACCGAGGTCACGGTCCGCGGCCAGCGTCTGTACGGGCTCGTGTCTCTGCCCAGCGCCCAGCAGCACACGCTCACGCTCGAGGTGCCGCCCGGCGTCAGCGCCTACGACTTCACCTTCGGCTAGGGCTCGGCCGGGCTTTCCCACGACTGCCCGCCTTAGCGTCCTAGAATCACCGAGATGGAGGGCTCAACCGAGGTACGCAGCTGGTTGCGCTGCTACCGCTGCTGGTCGCAGAACCTCGAGGTGCAGGTCCATTACGAGGGGATCCACAAGATCGACCCCGAGAGCGGCGAGCGCGCAGAGGTGGTGGACGAGATGCAGGAGGCGGTCGTGCAGTGCCTCGAATGCATGCACGACCAACCCCACCTGGGCTTTCACAACGGCCGCGTCGAGCCGATCGAGGATCGCTGGGAGCGGATGATCGCCGGCACGCCGTGGGTCGCCTCGTGCACCGTCACCGTCGACGCCGACGAGGTCGAGACGTGCTCGGGCCCCGAAGCCGGCGATGCCCTCTCCTACGCCGCCTTCGGCGATCACGGAACGCGGGAGTTCTTCACCCACGTCCGCTTCCACAAGCACGACGAGGACCGGATCGTGGTTCACCTGCTGGTCGAGCTCTACTCGCGCTCGGCGGAGGAGGCGACCGAGGTGCTGGAGGAGGCCGCCCGCGGGCAGCTCGCGATCACCTCGCTGGCCGAGGAGTCGCGTCCGCCCGCCGCGACCGGAGACGACCAGCACTAGGATCTGCGCCGGACGCGGTCCCAGCCGCCCGGCGCGACCGCCGCCACCCCTCGCCGACGATCAGCGCCAGCGCCACCGGCACGGTCGCCGGGAGCTCTGAGAGGACGAGGAACAGCAGATCGAACAGGCCCGCCAGCACGAGCGTCAGCAGCGCCGCCGGCGCCTGGCGCCGGCCCTCCCGCGCGAGCGCGGCGCCGAGCAGCGCGGCCACGAAAAGGTCGCCATAGCCCATCGACACCGAGCCGAACAGCTCTGACTGAAGCTGCGGCAGGCCGCCTCCGGGGTGGGCGGCGACCAGCGTCGCATTGGGCGCCTGGAGCAGGTCAGACAGGACCAACCAGGTGTCGGCAGCCGCCATCGCGACGATCCCGAGCTTGAGCCATCCCGGCGGGGTCACCGCCGCCAGCAGCACGCCGAGCGTCACGCAGCTGAGCGCCGACAGGAGCGTAGCCGCCGCTTCGCCGGCCAGCGAGGTGCGGCTCGCCCAGGCCAGTGCGAACAGCGGCACCGCGCCAAGCGCGGCCCACGGCCTCGTGCCCCGCACCGCCCAGCCGAGCGCGGCGGCCGCGAGCAGCGGTACCGCGACGAGCGCCAGGTACGTCAGCGCCGTCGCCGTGCCGGACATGTAGCGGATCGCGGCGATCACGCCGATGATCGACGCGATCGGGATCAGCGCCCATCCGGGTCCGGAGAGCCGCCGCAGCGCCGCAATCTTCGGCGCGCGCCGCGGCACGAGCACCACCCCGGCCTGAACCGCCAGCATCGCGGCGTCTGAGGGGATGAACGGGAGCGCCACGCGTCCAAGGGTACGCGCGAGGCGCGCCCGGGACGCTGGGGCTTCAGCTGGTCAGGCGCTGCTCGAGCACGTCGAGCTGGGCGCGCAGCTCGGCTGGGAGCCGGTCACCAAATTCGGCGAAGTGCTCCTTCATCTGCGGCAGCTGGGCGGACCAGCCCTCGGGGTCGATCTCGAGCAGCTTCGCCATCGTGGCGGAGCTGACGTCGAGCCCGTCGGTGTCGATGCCGCCCTCGCCGACCGGCGGTACGAGGCCGATCGGGGTCTGGACCGCCTCGGCCTCGCCGGTGACGCGGCCGAAGATCCACGCCAGGACGCGCGAGTTCTCGCCGTAGCCCGGCCACAGAAAGCGACCGTCCTCGTTCTTGCGAAACCAGTTGACGTAGAAGATCCGCGGCAGCTTGGCACCATCCTTGCGGCCGATCGCGAGCCAGTGCGCGAAGTAGTCGCCCATGTGGTAGCCGCAGAACGGCAGCATCGCCATCGGGTCAAAGCGCAGGGTGCCGACCTTCCCAGCCGCGGCGGCGGTCCGCTCCGAGGACATGATCGAGCCCAGGAACACGCCGTGCTCCCAATCTCGCGCCTCGTGCACGAGGGGCACGATCGTCGAGCGCCGGCCGCCGAACATGATCGCCGAGATCGGCACGCCCTTGGGGTCCTCCCACTGGGGGGCGATCGCCGGGCACTGCGCGGCGGGGGCCGTGAAGCGCGCGTTGGGGTGCGCGGCGGGCGTGTCTGACGCCGGAGTCCAGTCGTGGCGCAGCCAGTCGATCGCGTGCTCCGGGGGCTCGCCGGTCAGCCCCTCCCACCACACGTCGCCGTCGTCGGTCTTGGCGCAGTTGGTGAAAATCGAATTGCGGCTGATCGTGTCGATCGCGTTTGGGTTGGTGCGCGCCCCGGTGCCGGGCGCCACCCCGAAGAAGCCCGCTTCGGGGTTGACCGCGTACAGCTGGCCATCGTCGCCGAACTTCATCCAGGCGATGTCGTCGCCGACGGTCTCGACCTTCCACTCCGGTAGCGTCGGGATCAGCATCGCCAGGTTGGTCTTGCCGCAGGCGCTTGGGAACGCCCCCGCGACGTACTTGACCTCGCCCGCCGGAGACGTCAGCTTCAGGATCAGCATGTGCTCGGCGAGCCAGCCCTCGTCGCGCGCCATCACCGACGCGATCCGCAGCGCGAAGCACTTCTTGCC
>JBPCQU010000255.1:0-2894 GCA_050997795.1 Solirubrobacteraceae bacterium
CGCTCAAGTGGCGCTGGCGGGATCGGATGCGCGCGGCCGGCAAGCCGACCGATCGGCCGAATCTGGTGATGGGCGTCAACGTCCAGGTGTGCTGGGACAAGTTCTGCCGCTACTGGGACGTCGAGCCTCGGCTCGTGCCGATGGAGGGCGACACCTTTCATCTGACCGCCGAGCGGGCCGTCGCGCAATGTGACGAGAACACGATCGGCGTCGTGGCGATCCTCGGCTCCACCTTCGACGGCAGCTACGAGCCGGTCAAGGAGATCGCCGACGCGCTCGATCGGCTCGAGTCAGAGCGCGGGATCAACGTCCCGCTGCACGTCGACGCGGCCTCCGGCGGCTTCGTCGCGCCGTTTTTGGCGCCGGGGCTCGAATGGGACTTTCGCGTTCCCCGCGTGCAGTCGATCAACGCCTCGGGCCACAAGTACGGACTCGTCTACCCCGGCGTGGGCTGGGCGGTCTGGCGCGACAAGCAGGCACTGCCGCGAGACCTCGTGTTCGACGTCAACTACCTCGGCGGCCACATGCCGACGTTCTCGCTGAACTTCTCGCGGCCCGGCAGCGAGGTGGTCGCGCAGTACTTCATGTTCATGAGCCTCGGCCGTGACGGCTATACGGCGCTGATGCAGAGCCTGCAGGAGATCGCGCTGCATTTGTCAAAGGGGATCTCGGAGCTCGGTCCCTACAACCTGATCTCGAGGGGCAGCGATCTGCCGGTGTTCGCGTTCGCGCTGTCGCCCGAAATCGAGAACTACACCGTGTTCGACGTCTCTGACCGGCTGCGCGAGCGGGGGTGGCTGGTGCCCGCATACACGTTCCCCGAGAACCGTCAGGACCTCAACGTGCTCCGGATCGTCGTGCGAGCGGGGATGCACATCGAGATGGCCGACATGCTGCTCGAGTTCCTGGGCGAGCAGACCGCGCAGCTGCAGTCGCTCTCGGCACCGCTGCCGCAGCCGAAGTCCGCCCAGCGCAAGGCCTTCGCGCACTGACCTCTCGCCTGCGAGCGGTCGGTTACAGAACCGCGGCGAGGGCGCGTCCGGCGTCCTGAAGCTGCTCGGGCGTCCCGGCCTCAGAGACAGTCTCGAGGTCGAGGATCCGGGCGCCGAACGCGTCGAGCTCGCTGGTGCCGACGATCGCGTGGCAGGGCACCCCGGCCTGACGAGCGCGGGTGGCCACCTCGGAGACGACCTTGCCGGCGAGGCTCTGGGCGTCGAGCTTGCCCTCTCCGGTGACGACCGCGCGCGCGGCGCGCAGCCTCGAGTCAAAGCCGATCGTGTCGAGCACGAACGCCGCGCCCGGGACCAGCTCGGCCCCGAACGCAGCCCACAGCCCGCCCGACAGGCCGCCGGCGGCGCCGGTCATCGCCACCCCACGGGGATCGCGATCCCAGCGGCGCGCGAGTCCGTGCAGGCGTTTCGTCAGCCGGCGAACGTCGTCGGCGCTCGCGCCCTTCTGGGGTCCGAATACGCGGGCGGCGTCCTCGAACGGCGTACGCACGTCGCAGAGGACGATCAGCTTGGCTCTCCGCAGCCCCCCGCCGCGCTCGATCGCGCGGATCGCCCCGGCGCCGCCGTCGCTGGTGGCACTCCCGCCGACCCCGAGGTAGACCGTGCGGGCGCCCGCGTCGACCGCGGCGAGGATCAGCTCGCCGGTCCCGGCCGTGCTCGCGGCGAGCGGATCGCGCTCGTGCTCCGCCACCAGGTGCAGCCCACTGGCGGCCGCGGTCTCAACCACCGCCGCCGCGCCGCCGATGGCAAACCGAGCTTGGATCTCGCGCCCGAGCGGGTCGGGCACGGTCACCGCCCACAGCTCGGCGCCGAGTGCGGGGGCGAGCGCCTCGAGCGTCCCTTCACCGCCGTCGGCGATCGGGCACAGGTCGACCGGGCGGTCGCCGGCCTCGAGGCCGCGGCCGATCGCGTCCGCCACCTCGACCGCGGTCAGCGTGCCCTTGAACGAGTCCGGGGCGACGAGCACCGTCGTCGGGACGCCGGGGACCGTCCTCGACCCGCCGGGGCTCGAGCTCGAGCTCGGTGTGCCGGGGGTCGAGCTCACGCCGCCAGTATCCGGCATCCTGTCCGGCGATGACCGAATACGAGCTGATCGAGGCTGCCGGGATCGAGGTGCGGATCTCCAACCCGCAAAAGGTCTTCTTCGCCGAACCCGCGATTACCAAGCTCGATCTCGTGCGCTACTACCTCGAACTCGCCGAGCCGGTGATCAACCATCTGCGCGACCGGCCGACCGTGCTCAAGCGGTTCGTCGACGGCGCCGCCGGCAAGCCGTTCTTCCAAAAGCGCGTGCCCGACTCGGCGCCCGACTGGCTGCAGACCGCCACGGTCACGTTCCCGAGCGGGCGCTCGGCCCGCGAGCTGCTCCCCAACGACGCCGCGCACCTGGTCTGGGGCGTGAACCTGGGCGTGATCGACTGGAACCCCTGGCCGGTCAGGACCCCCGACCTGGACCACCCCGACGAGCTGCGGGTCGACCTCGATCCGACGCCCGAGGCGAGCTGGGACGACATTCGGCGGGTCGCGCTGGTGGTCGAAGACGTCCTCTCTGACCACGGCCTGACCGGCTTTCCGAAGACCAGCGGCTCGCGCGGAATCCACGTCAACGTCCGTCTGCTCCCCGAGCACGGCTTCACCGAAGTGCGGCGCGCAGCGGTCGCGCTGGCGCGGGAGGTGGAGCGGCGCGCGCCCGAGCTGGCCACGAGCAAGTGGTGGAAGGAGGAGCGCCACGGCGTGTTCGTCGACTACAACCAGAACGCGCGTGACCGGACCGTCGCGTCGGCCTACAGCGTGCGCCCGACCCCCGACGCGCGGGTCTCGACACCGCTGCGCTGGGACGAGGTTGCCGACGTCGAGCCCGAGGACCTACGACTCGACACCGTG
>JBPCQU010000090.1:0-3704 GCA_050997795.1 Solirubrobacteraceae bacterium
CGGCTTGTGCGCCCGCGGCCGCCCCACTCCTCGCCCGCCGGCGCACCGGCAGCACGAGCGCGGTGAGCGCGCCGGCGAGCGAGAACGCGGCGCAGACGCCGATCGCCGGGGCGAACCCGTCACCGAACGCCGCCGCCGAGGCGTAGCTGCCGGTTCCCGTGAACACCGCCACCGCGATCGCCAGGCCGAACACGCCCCCGAGCTGGCGCATCATCGTGAACGTCCCCGAAGCCTTGCCGAGGTCAGCGGCGCCGACCGAGCTCACGACCGCGTTCTGGGCTCCGGGAATCGCCATCGAGATTCCCGCCCCGGCGATCACCAGCGGCGCCACCATCTCCCAATAGGGCATACCCGAGCGCGCGATCACCGCGATCCAGACCAGCCCCGCCGCCTGGAGCGCCAGCCCGGTGACGACCAGCGGTCGCTCGCCGATCCGGTCTACCATCGCCCCCGCCAGCGGCGCGACCAGGAACAGCGTCGCGGTCCAGGGAAGCAGCCGCAGCCCGGCCTCGAGCGGTCCCTGGCCGAGTGACACCTGCTGGAACTGGGCCATGAAGAAGACCGCTCCGAAGAGCGCGCACGAGAGCAGGAAGTTCGTCGCGCTGCCGGCGGAGAACGAGGGCGAGGCGAACAGGCGCATCGGCAGCATCGGCTGCTCGGTGCGGAGCTCGACGACGATGAACGCCAGCCCGAGCGCCGCGCCGGCGGCGAGCGTCGCGATCACCTCGAGGCTGCCCCAGCCCGCCCGGTTGCCGCGCATCAGGCCCCACACGATTCCGAACGTCGCCGCTGTCACCAGCACCAGGCCGCGGCTGTCCAGGCGCGCCCGGGGGCCGTAGCTCTCTTCGATCCTCGTCATCACGAACGGGATCGCGACCAGCCCGATCGGGACGTTCAGCCAGAACACCCACTGCCACGCGAGCCCCTGTGTGATGGCGCCCCCGATGACCGGGCCGCCGAGCACGGCGAGACCGGTGATGCCGCTGTAGATGCCGAGCGCCTTGCCGCGGCGCTCGGGCGGAATCGCCGCGCCGAGCAGCGACAGCGACAGCGGCGCGACCACCGCCGCCGCGGCTCCCTGGACCGCGCGCGCGGCGATCAGCAGCCCGATGTTCGGGGCCAGCGCGCACGCCGCCGACGCCGCGATGAACGCGCCGAGCCCGCCGGCGAAGACGCGCCGGCGTCCGAGCCTGTCCCCGAGCGCCGAGGCGGTGATCAGCAGCACCGCGAAGCTCAGGCTGTAGGCGTTGACGGTCCACTCGAGCTGGTCGATTGAGGCGCCGAGGTCGTGGCGGATCGTCCCGAGCGCGGTCGACACGACCAGCACGTCGAGCGCCACCATCAGCGACGCGACCGCTGTGAGCACGAGCACCCACCTCTCGGCCACGGCTGGATTCTTCGAGATCCTGGAAGTCATCGTCCCTCCTGGTGTTTGCGGCTTGTCCATCTGTCAGACGATGAGACCCCGACGCCGGGGACAAACTGAGCGATGACTTCTTGCCTTGTGTGGTGTCGTGTTGTTGGATGGATGAATCGAGCGATCCGCGCATGACGGAATCGGCCGATCGCGGGCTCGGAGGCAACCGTCTCGCCCGCGCGCAGCGCGGCGACGAGAACGCATTCGCCGAGCTGACCGAGCCCTACCGCCACGAGCTGCAGCTGCATTGCTACCGGATCCTCGGCTTGCTCCAGGACGCCGAGGATCTGCTGCAGGAGACGCTGCTCGCGGCGTGGCGAGGCCTCGAGCAGTTCGAGGGTCGCTCGTCGCTGCGGGCGTGGCTGTACACGATCGCCACCAACCGCTGTCTGAATGCGCTGCGCGACCGCGAGCGGCGTCCACAGGCGGCGGCGGTGCCGGCGGCATCGGGCGGCGTCTCACGAGCGCCTGGCAACTTCGCCGAGATCCCGTGGCTCGAGCCCTATCCCGACCTGCTGCTGGAGGGGATCGCCGATCTCGACCCGGGCCCCGAGGCGCGCTACGAGGCAAAGGAGGCGGTCGCGCTCGCGTTCGTGTCCGGGCTCCAGCATCTGGCGCCCAGGCAGCGAGCGGTGCTGGTGCTGCGCGACGTGCTCGGGTTTCAGGCCGGTGAGGTGGCGGAGATGCTCGGCGCGAGCGAGGCGTCGGTCAACAGCGCGCTACAGCGGGCCCGGGCGGCGCTGGACGTCCGCTCTCAGCCGGGGTCGTTGGAGCGTCTGTCGGTGCCGCAGTCGGGAGCCGAGCGCGACCTGATCGGCCGCTTCGCGGAAGCGCTCCAGAACGACGACATCGACGAAGTGGTGGCGCTCCTGACCGACGACGCGATCGTCAGCATGCCCCCCCAGCCGGAATGGCACCAGGGCCACGAGGCCGTAGGTGCCTTCCTGCGCGACCGCGCCCGGCATCGCTTCGGCGACTGGCGCCTGCTCGAGACCCGCGCCAACGGCCAGCCGGCGCTCGCCTATTACCTGTCGGGCGAAGGCGGGGGCTGGAGCCGCGCCGGACTGTTCGTGCTCGAGCTGCGCCGAGACCGGATCGCGTCGGTGACGCGCTTCCGCGACGACGGGCTGCTGTCGCGCTTCGGGGTCCCGGCCCGGCTGGACTGAGCCATGCTCCCCACCGGGGACCGCCATGGCGTCGCGGCCGCAAATGGCTTGTCAGCTCCGTTTGCCACCCGTCGGTAACGGTGATAGACAACGCAGGATGAGCAGCGAGCACGATCCCTCTGAGCCTCTCGTCTCGCCGCTCGGCTCTGAGTCGTCCGGGAGAGGGGTCGACGAAGAGCAGCGCCGTGGCGACAGCGCCACAGGTCGCACCAGCCCCGAAGCAGGTTTGCCGGCCTCTGAAACACACTCGGCTTCCTCCGAGTCCGACTTCGCGCCATCCGCGCCGGAGACCGCGGTGCGGGGCGAGGGTCACCAACGCGTCGAGTCGCCGAACATGCTCCCGGGCCGCGAGGTTCGCAGGTCGGGCTTCGAGCGTCTGCTCGTTCGCCTGATCGCGACCTGCGGAGTGGTCGGGATCGGCGTTGCGATTGCGGCGATCCTCGTCCACAGCAAGACCCAGGGCTGGATCGTCGGCCTCGTCGTCTCAATTGTGACGGTGGCGCTCTCGGCGATTCTCTGGTCTTCGCGCCAGCTCTGAGCTTTACCTACCGCTGCCCACCTCCGCTCGCGTCGAGCCTCTACGTCACGGCTCACCACCTCCGGCGTTCGCCCCGTTTCGCTCCGACGGCCTGCCGTCCCCGAGCCCGTCGGGGGGCTGATCGATGTCGACGACGACGACCGACTTGGTCTCGAAGAAGAACAGCCTGATGCACGCGCAGCCATACTCGACCCGGTCCGGCTGCGGCTGCCCAGCCCCCCGCAGCAGCTCCCGTATCTGGAACTCGGCGTCGATCTTCTGCTCGAGCGTGGCCATAGCTGCATGGTGCCGAAGCTCGGGTAACGGATCTAGACGCAGACGTGCCAATTCGGCGCCAACTTGGTAACGATTTCGTGCTGATTCGGTTGGTCTGCTTGGCCGGAATCGGGTGCAGGCTTCCCGGCCGGCGCCGGAGCGCCAACGTTGACGCTTGGCTAAGGCCCGGGCAGCGGCGCTGCCAGGGCTTGAGATCTCGCTGCCTTTTGCTATCAATAGGAGTCCGCCGCGGGGTGGAGCAGTCTGGTAGCTCGTCGGGCTCATAACCCGAAGGTCGCGGGTTCGAATCCCGCCCCCGCTATAGAAA
>JBPCQU010000070.1:0-6475 GCA_050997795.1 Solirubrobacteraceae bacterium
CGCTCGCGGACTCGTTCGCAGATGCCGGTGCTGGACGACGCGCTCGACTGGGAGCTCGTGCAGGCCTGTGCGCCGGCGCTGCAGCGCGGCGAGCAGGTGCGCCAGGGCCCGGTGCCGGTGCGCAACGTCAACCGGACCGTCGGCGGCATCCTGTCGGGGGAGATCGCCAGGCGCCACGGCGCCAAGGGACTGCCGGAGGGGACGATCGAGATCTCGTTCTCGGGCTCGGCCGGGCAGAGCTTCGCGGCCTGGCTGGCCGCGGGGGTGACGTTCTCGCTCCGGGGCGAGACCAACGACTACACCGGCAAGGGTCTCTCCGGCGGCGTGGTCTCGGTTCGCCCGCCGGAGTCGGCCCTGTTCCGCGCCGAGGAGAACATGATCGTCGGCAACACCGTGCTCTACGGCGCCACGGCCGGCCGGGCGTTCTTCCGCGGGCTCGCCGGCGAGCGCTTTGCGGTCCGCAACTCGGGGGCCGAGGCCGTCGTGGAGGGCGTCGGAGACCACGGCTGTGAGTACATGACCGGCGGTCGCGTGGTCGTGCTCGGCCCCACGGGGCGCAACTTCGCCGCCGGGATGAGCGGCGGAATCGCCTATGTCTACGACCACGCGCGCCGGCTCCCGAGCCGCTGCAACCTTGATCTCGTCGACCTCGAGGAGCTGACCGAGGCCGACGAGGAGGAGGTCAAGGCCCTGATCTCCGAGCACGCCCAGCGGACCGGCTCGCTCGTCGCGCGCAACGTGCTCGCCTCTTGGGAGCGGGCCAGCGAGCGGTTTGTGAGGGTCATGCCGCGCGACTACAAGCGCGTCCTCGCCGAACGCGAGCGCCAGCACGAGCGCGAGGCCGCCGAGGAGGCTGCCGTCGGGGCCTAGCCGGCCGCCCCGGATTCGTGGAAAATTCACACCCGGGCCCACCGATTTCCACGAACCGCACGCAGGACACGTACTCCGTGGAAGATTCCCACGCGCTAGGGCGGATTTCCACGAACTGCACGCTGGCGCGCGGCGGCGGTATCAGGTGCCGCGGTCCCCGGCAAGCCTGATCAGCACCGTCGCCCACGTCCGAAACGGCCGCCAGCGCTCGGCGAGCTGGGCAAACCGCTCGGGCTCGAGTGGCTCATTCAAGCCGTAGAAGCGCGCGGCGTGCCGCGCTACCTTGGGCTCGGGGACCGGCAGCAGGGCATCGGCGAAGCCGCTCGCGCGCAGCACCACGAGCCCGGCGTAGAATGGCCCGAGTCCCTTCAGGCGCTGCACCTCCTCGTAGGCGCGCTCGGGTCCGAGCGCGTGCAGCGCCGCGACATCCAGCGTGCCCGCGAGCGCGGCCTCGGCGACGCCGCGCAGGCGGATGAGCTTCTCGAGCGTCAGGCCCGGGAACTGGTCACCGAGCTCGAGTAGGTGGTCTGGTTGGGGGAACGCGTGCAGCGTCTGATCGGCGAGCTCGAACGTCTCGCCGAGTTGGATGGCGAACTCGTCGCGGACGCGAGCCGCCTGCGCGGCCGGCCGTCGGGCCGAGATGATCGACCAGGCCGCCGCCTCATAGGGGGAGTGAAACAGGACCGGGCGCTGTCCGGGGTGCGCGCGCTGGAGCGCCCCGATCACGGGATCGGCGTCTCCCACGCGAAGGAATGCGGCGCCGTCGTGGTCGAGCGAGATCACGCGCGCCACCTGCGCCAGCGCCAGCTCGGGCTCGGCGTCCCCGCGCAACGCCAGCTCGACGGACACGGGCTCGTCGGGTCCGGGCTGGCGCAGCACGGCGCCCGCGTATCCGCGGCCTCCATCGACCGCGAACGCGAGCCGCATCGTGCCGTCCGCGGGCGGGCGTCCCTGGTGGGGGCCGAAGGCGAACTCGGCCGCGGCCTTCAGCGAGAACGGGCCGCGAGGCTCGAGCGGCAACGAATTGGGCATCGGCAGCCGATCATCGCAGCAGCGCGGCGGTCACGCCCTGGATCGTGCCGATCCCGTAGCCCATGTCGGCGTCACCGTCGGTCATCACCGCCATCGAGAAGGTGCGGTGGTGACCCTCGAGGCGGGCTATCTGGTTGACCAGGTAGATGTCGGGGCTGGGTCGCCAGCCGCCCTTGAAGAACACCCGGTAGCCCAGCGGGCGCGCCACCGCCGGGATTCCCCAACTCTCGTAGGCGGCGATCGTCGACAGCAGGAAGCGGGCGTAGCCGACGAACTCTCGGGGGATCAGCGAGTCCATCGCGAAGAAGAAGCGCGCCTGGTCGGCGGGGCTGAGCAGCGCCGTGCCCCAGTCCCCGGGCGCCGAGTCCGCGACGTAGAAGTCGGTCATGCCCGCTGTCCTGGCTACCCCGTAGAGGCCGGCCGCGCCGACGTAGGACATGGTCTGGCTGGCGGCGTTGTTGTCCGACACGTGGATCATCGGATACAAAAACGAGGCGCTTTGGGCGTCGATGTAGTGCTGGCCGATCGCGTCGAGGTGCCGCAGGTAGGCGACGAGCAGCATCGCCTTGACCACGCTGCCGGTGATGAACTGGGCGTGGACGTTGACACCCGAGAGCCGCCCCTCGCTGTCGATCACCGCCAGCCCGGTGCGTCCGGAGCGGCTCGACAGGTACCCCTCGGCGCGGGCGATCGCCGCCGGTCCGGGAAACCCGACCGGGAGCGACCCGCCCCCGTGATACCCGCGTCCGGTGCAGCCCGGCGGTCGACTGAGGTTCGCCAGCGCGTGGTCCGCGGGCGCGTGGAAGCAGGCGCGGAAGCGAAACCGGCCGGCCGGCAGGGTCACGATCGTCCGCACCAGCGTCACGTACCGGCTGAGCCGCCGCGTCCGGGTCGGACTCGTGCCCAGGAAGGGCCCGCGAGCCCCGCTGGCAAACAACCACTTGACGATGGCGCCGTTCCACCGCAGGTCGCGCGGATGGAACACCAGGATCGTGACCTCAGCGCGACCGAGCGTCAGCGCCGTGACCCTGGTGACCGTGTCGCCGCTGACCAGGACCTGAGCCTGGGCCTGCTCGGGCGTGCCGACGAGGACGGCTCGATAGCGCGAGTTGCGGTCCGGCGAGACCACAAACGAGAATCCGCCGGCGGCCGACACGGGCGCCGAGGCGAGCAGGCTGGACCTGGTGTAGGGATACGGGCTGGCGTAGAGATCGACCGTAGCCCCCGCCGGCGCCGCGGCGGCGTTCCCGGACAGCGACACGTGGTGCGAGCTGCGTATGACCCCGCGCGAGGGGCGCAGCGAGATCGCCGCGGGCGAGGCATCGGCCGCCCCCGGACCGAGCGCGGCGATCGCCAGGCAGAGCGCCGCGACCGCGAGGGCGAAAGCGAACCCGGGCCGTGCCAGGGACGCCGGCAGGCGCTGCCCCAGCTGCCCAGACGACGCTCCCATGTGCGGACCCTATGCGATCCGGCGCGGCGCCGGGGGATTGCTAGCCTCCCGCGCTCGGATGGGCGAGCTCGGAGCATTCCTCAAGATTCACCGGGTCGGCTTTGACAAGCGCGACCCCACCCGCCGCGTGGGCGATTACCAGCGTTACTTCGAGCTCCAGCCCGAAGACGAGCTGCGCCGGCAGGGCGCCCGCTGCATGGACTGCGGGGTGCCGTTCTGTCACGAGGGCTGCCCGCTGGGAAACCTGATCCCTGACTGGAACGATCTCGTCTACCGGGACAAGTGGCGTGACGCGATCGACCGTCTGCACTCGACCAACAACTTCCCCGAGTTCACCGGCCTGATCTGCCCGGCTCCGTGCGAGTCGGCGTGCGTGCTGGCGATCAATGACGATCCCGTGACGATCGAGCAGATCGAGCTCGCGATCGTGGAGCGCGCCTTCGCCGAGGGGTGGGTGGTGCCCGAGCCTCCCGACCGCCGCTCGGGCCGGCAGGTGGCGGTCGTGGGCGCGGGTCCCGCGGGCCTCGCGGTCGCGGCGGAGCTGAACCGCTGCGGGCATTCGGTAACGGTCTACGAGCGCGACGAGGGACCCGGAGGTCTGATGCGCTTCGGCGTCCCCGACGCCAAGCTCGAGAAGTCGGTCATCGACCGGCGAGTGTCGATCCTCGAGCAGGAAGGGATCGAGTTCGCCTATGACACCGACGTCGGCCGCGACGTGACCGCCGAAGAGCTCCAGCAGAGCTTCGACGCCCTGGTGATCTCGATCGGCTCGCGCGTGGCACGGGAGATCGATGCGCCCGGGCGCGACCTGGCCGGCATCCATCCGGCGATGGACTATCTGTATCAGCGCAACCGCTGGGTGGCCTCCCAGCAGGGACGCTCCGCGCGCGCTCCCGAGCCGGGGACCGAGATCAGCGCCCGCGGCAAGCGGGTGATCGTGATTGGCGGTGGCGACACCGGCATGGACTGCATCTCCAACTCACACCGCGAGCAGGCCTCAAGCGTCGCGCTGCTCGACGTCTACGCCGAGCTGCCGGCGGGCCGCGAGGATCCGCGCCATCCGTGGCCGCTGCCCCCCAAGCGCACCGACACGACGTATGCGCTCGAGGAGGGCGGTAAGCGGCGGTGGGGCACCGAGGTCACCGGCTTCGGCGGCAAGGAGGGGAGCGTGAGCCACGTCTACGCCCGCAAGGTGACGGGCAGCTCGTCGCGCGACCTGACCCCGGTTCCGGGCAGCGAGTTCGTGCTCGAGGCCGACCTGGCGCTGATCGCGATCGGCTTCGAGCACCCCGAGCACGAGGGGCTCGTGGCCGAGCTGGGCCTCGAGCTGGACCATCGCGGGAACATCCGGACCGAGATGACCTACCGGACCTCGGTCGGTCGCGTGTACGCGTGCGGTGACGCGCGCATCGGCCAGTCGCTGGTGGTGACGGCGATCGCCGAGGGACGCAAGTGCGCCCGGATCGTCAACGCCGACCTGGGCGGCAGCCCGATGGACGCCGACCGCGAGATGCTCGCCGTGGGCGCCTGGAGCGGCGAAGCCGATCGCACCCTGCGCCACGAAGCCGAAGCCGCCGGCACCGTGCGACCGGGCGAGGAGTTCTTCACCGGCCCGGGCTCGCGCGAGACCTAGCCCCTCGGCGGCGCACGCGGGACCTAGCCCCTGGGCGCCGCACGGTGTGGCCCACGCTTGCCCCAGCCCGCGCCGCCGTGCTAGGTTAAGCAGCGGATCGAGTTTCTGAAGCCCGATTCGGTTTTCGGGGCATTGAGAATCTGCTCAAGGCTTGGGACGGGGAAACTCGCCCCTGTCGGTCAGGGAACTGCGCCCCCACTTCCCTGACTCTCCGGGGGGTCCAGATGGATCTGGGCCCCCCGGTCCTTTTAGTGTGGCTCGCGACGGCCGTCGAGCAGGTGGGCCGACGTCCGGCCGGACCGGCTCGACTGCCCGTTGTGCGACCGTGTGCAGATGGCAGTGCTACCCGCAACCGCGAGCGCGAATCACCACGGGCACGCCTCGATCGGCGGCACTATCAGCCATCTGATCGACTCGGCGGGAACCTTCTTCTCGCAGCTCGCCGGCCTGAGCTGGATCTCGCTGCTGCTGGGGCTCGCCCTCTACGCGCTGTATCTGCTGCTGCGCTCGCGGGCCCTGTGGGGCGCAGTTCAGACGGCCTACCCGGAGGAGCGCGTTCGCTGGCGTGACGTGTGGGGTGGCTACATGGTCGGCTACGCGGTCAACAACGTGTTCCCACTCGGCGGCGGCAACATCGCGCAGCTGTTCTTGACCCGGATCGCGATCCCGCCCGCCAGCTACCCGGCGGTCGCGGCGGCGCTCTCCACCGGGGTGGTGTTCGACTGGTTCATGGGGCTGTTGATCATGGGCTTTGCCTTCACCCAGGGCGTGTTCCCCAAGCCGCCGGACTTCTCCAAGCTGCCCGCGTTCGACATCAGCTTCTTCGCCTCCAACATGCGCTTCACCCTGTTCTTCTTAACCGTTCTGGGGATCCTGTTCCTGGTCGGCTTCGCGATGCTGTCGTCGCGGGTGCGGGCGTTCTGGCAGCGGATCCGGCAGGGACTGACGATCCTGCGCGACCGTGACGCCTACAAGCGCAAGATGGCCAGCTGGCAGTTCGCGAGCTGGATCGCGCGATTCGCCTCCTACTGGGCGCTGCTGGACGCGTTTCACATCGGCGGTTCGGTCCGCAACGCCCTGCTTGTGCTCGCGGTCCAGGTGGTCGCCTCGGTGTTCCCGTTCACCCCGGGCGGGGCGGGCGTCCAGCAGGCGCTGCTGCTGACGATCTTCGCCGGTCGGGACGTGGCCGCGTTCTCGGTCGGACAGCAGATCGCGACCGCGGTGCTGAGCTCGGCGCTGGGGTTCGCCGCGCTGGTCCTGATCTTCCGCTTCAAGAGCTTCCGCGAGGTGATCGCGCGCGGCCGCGAGCACCGGCGCGGCGAGGGCCTCGCCGGCGGGCTCAGCGGGGGGGAGACCTGAGAAGCGCCGCCGCAGCGGCGGGGCGCCCGCCTACCCGAGCGACGCGGTGAGCCGCAGCGGCCCGCCGGTGCAGCAGCCGGCGCCGGCGGTGGTCTGTCCGGTGGCGCCACGGCGACCCAAACCAATCGAAG
>JBPCQU010000088.1:0-15226 GCA_050997795.1 Solirubrobacteraceae bacterium
ACCGGGCGGCTGGTGCGCTGCCAGCCAGACCGCTCCGGCGCCCGCCAGCACTCCGGCAGCCGCCAGCAGCGACAGCTTCGCCTTCATTGCAGCGGATTCTGGCGTCACGAGATCACGCGGACCTCGCATGTTCCTCGCCGGTGAAGCGTCGCGCAACATCTCAGAGCCCAAGCGGGCCCGCGAGGGATGCTTCCGGCATTCCTCACTCAACCGCGATCGCAGCGAGCACATCTAGTTTTGCGGCGCGGCGCGCCGGCCAGCTGGCGGCGGCCAGCCCGAGCAGAGCAGCCAGGACCAGGAACCCCACCAGGCTGGCGTAGGGGATGGCGACCTCGGTGATGCCCTGCTGCTTGAGCGATGCCGCGAAGGCGACGCCGAGCGCGGTCCCGATAATGATCCCGATGACGGCTCCGAACAGAGCGATGATCACCGACTCGGACCGGATCATCGCCCGGACCTGCCGGCGTCTCATCCCGACCGCCCGAAGCAGGCCGAGCTCGTGGGTGCGCTCGAACACCGACAGCATCAGGGTGTTGACGATCCCGATCAGGGCGACGATGACGGCCAGGGCGAGTAGAACGTAGATCAGTCCGAGCTCCTGGTTGAGCTTGGCTTGCTGGGACTGTTCGAACTGGGCTCGCGACTGCACCCCGACATTCGGGTACACGGCCAGGTAGGTGTTGATGGCCCTCTCGACGTGGCCCGCGCCCGGTTGCGTGCTGATAGGGACGGCGATCGGCAGCGGGTTGTGGAAGTGGGAGCGGAAGAAGCCGGCTCCGACGACGTAGCTGCCGATCAGCGGGTTGGCCTTGAAGATCCCGCCGATCCTGATCGTCGCGGGTCCGGTCTGGGCGAAGGTGACCGGTGCTACCGAGCCCACGGAGAGGTGCTTGGCGCTCGCCGTGGTGGTGTCGATCAGCAGCTGGCCAGCGGCCAGGGCCCCAGCGCCGCTGCCGGCGGTGATCGCAAGGTGGACGGTCCGCCGCAGGCCGACCGTGGTCACGGCGTCCAGGCTCGGGAGTGAGCCCCGGAGCTCGAACTGTCCCTTGTACACGTTTGTGACCGTCGACACCCCCGGGAGCCGGGAGACGGCGACGGCGACCGAGGTGCTGAACCCGGAACTCGGGCCGGTGATGATGTCGTCGGCGGTGACGGCGCTTTCGAGGTTGGTCCTCGCCGATTGCGAGAGCGAGGCGCCGAGCACGGCGATCGCCGACACGAGCGCGATGCCGACCATCAGCGCGGCAGCGGTCTGCGCCGTCCGCCGCGGGCTGCGCATCGAGTTCTGCCGTCCCAACCTTCCCGGGGTGCCGAGCAAGGCGGCCATTGGCCGTCCGAGGGCGCTCGACATCGGCCGGGCCACAACCGGTGCCAGTATGCCGGCGGCGATGAACACGGCCACCGCGCCGAGCCCGACGAGCCCGATCGCCGACGCGGTCAACCCCGCCACCAGGGCGGCGATGCCGGCGGTCGCCGCGAGGCCGCCGATAGTGACTCGCCGCCTGAGCGACTCCGCCTGCTCTCCGCGGGTCGCGACGAGCGCGGCGACGGGGGCGATCCGCACGGCACGCCGGGCCGGAGCGATCGCCGAGATCACGGTGACTCCGACGCCAACCGCGAGCGCGAACGCGACCGTGCGGGCCTCGAACACGAGCGGCGCTGAGGGCAGCGTTACGCCGAACGCTCCCAGCAGCGCCTTGAGGGCGACTGCGGCCAGCACGCCCAGCCCAAGACCGATCAGGGAGGCGGCGAGCCCCACCAGGACGGCCTCGCCCAGCACCGACCGGAACACCTGACGGCGGCTGGCTCCGACCATGCGGAGCAGCGCCAGCTCTCGGGTCCGCTGCCCGACCGTGATCGAGAACGTGTTGAAGATCGTGAACGCGCCGACGAACAGCGAGATCAGCGCGAACACCAGCAGCGCTGTGGAGAGGAATGACAGCGCGTTACTCACGGCACTGGAGAGCTCGCCGGCGACGGTTTGCCCGCTGACCACCTGCACGCCCGCCGGGAGGATCCTGGCGATCGCCCGCTGCACCTGGACGTTATCGACGCCCGGCTTGGCCAGGACATTGATCGTGTCGTAGTCGCCGCGCGTGTGGAACAGGGCCTGTGCCGTGGGCAGATCAAAGCCGGCCAGCGTCGCTCCGGCCAGGTTGTCGGCGGTGCCGAAGGTCACGATGCCGGTGATCGTGAAGCTCTGGGGCGGGCCGCCCGAGAGCACGCGCACCCGGTCGCCGACCCGGAAGCGGTACTTCGTCGCCGTCCCGCGGTCCATTACCACGTCATGGGCGCTGGTCGGCGCCCTACCCTCGGCCAGACGGACCGACGACAGCCGTTGGTTGGGGTCAAACGAGAATCCCAGTGCCGAGGCGGCGCCCCCGATCGCGTTGCCGCCGGACACGAACTGGGCGTAGCCGGCGACGGACGGGTCCACATAGGCGACCCCGGGCAGACGGCGAATGGCCGCGGCGAGCGACGCCGGGATCGGCTTGCGGTCGGCGGTGCCGTTAGCGGCGGCCGCGGTGTCGTTGTTGAACGCCGCCAGGCCGCGAACCTGGAAGTTGACGTGCTGATAGGCGGTGCCGATCAGCGTGTCGAACGTGCGGTTCAGCGTGTCGGTGAGGACCAGCGTCCCGGTGACGAACGTCACCCCCAGCACGATCGCCAGCGCGGTCAGCGCCAGACGCAGCTTGCGGGCGAGCAGGCCCCGTACCGTGATCCTCGTCATCGCAAGCTCCCCAGCTTCATCATCTGCGCCAGCACGAGGTCGGCCGTCGGCGACGCCAGCTCGCCCACCACCCGGCCGTCGGCCAGGAACACGACCCGGTCGGCGTAGGCCGCCCCCCGCGGGTCGTGGGTGACCATGACGATCGATTGGCCGTGCTCGGTGACCGCGTCGCGCAGGAAGGCCAGCAGCTCGGCGGACGAACTCGAGTCGAGGTTGCCGGTGGGCTCGTCGGCGAAGATGAGCTCGGGGCGGCGGATCAGCGCCCGGGCACAGGCGATCCGCTGCTGCTGGCCACCGGACAGCTCGCTCGGACGGTGCAACAGCCGATCGGCGATGCCCAGGGCCTCGACGAGATGGTCAAACCAGGCCTGGTCGACCTTCACCCCGGCGAGATCGAGCGAAAGCGTGATGTTCTCGGCTGTGCTCAGCGTGGGGACGAGGTTGAACGACTGGAACACGAAGCCGATCCGATCCCGGCGCAACTCCGTCAGGCCCGCGTCATCGAGCCGCCCGATCTCCTGATCTCCCACGAACGTGCGGCCCGACGTCGGTACGTCGAGCCCCGCCATGCAGTGCATCAGCGTCGACTTCCCCGAGCCCGACGGACCCATCACGGCGGTGAACCGGCGCCGTTCGAACCCGACGTTGACGCCGTCCAGAGCGCGCACGACGTTGTCGCCCGTCCCGTAGGACTTCGTCAAATCAACGGCGCGCGCGGCCGGTGTCGAGGGCCTCACCGAAGGCCCGGGGCAGTGCGCAGGACCTGGCGCACCGTGCGGGCGATCCAGAGCCGGTTGAGGAGTCTCAGCGGCAGGGTGATCCCGCCTGGGCTCACGTGCAGGGTCGTCTCTCCGGCGTGCTGGGAGATCCTCACCTGGGCGCGGAACAAGCGCGTGGAGCCGAGGCCGACCACGATCGTGTCGGGATGATCAGGCCGCGGGTCGCCGACCGGGTTCCAGTTGAGCGCCGTCCCCGGCAGCACCTTGTACCGGGATCCGAGGCCCTGACGCAGCGCGTCGGCTACCTCGTTGCTTGGGACATCAGATCTGGGGACGATGACCGTGAACATGACGCTTCTTTCTGGATTCAGGGGTCCCGGTTTGCTGCCAGCCGCCGGGTTGCTCGCGTTGACCGCGTGAGCACAGACTGAACGCCGCGCAGCGTTCTGACCAGCCGGAGAGCCGGAGTCTTGCGTGGTAGGGCTAGCCGTACCACGACGCAGCCGCCGGGCGCCTTGCGGGACTCGCACAGGCGGCATCCGCGGCCTGCCGGAGCCGTTCCACCCCGACCGAATGGTTTGCCTACGAGCTGGCTACTGCTGCTGCTGGCGCGCGTCGACTATTGCGTCGGGCGTGGCCGGTGCGGGCGCTGTGTTGCGATGGTCCGATTGGGGGAGCGGCGCGGGCGATGAGGCCTTCTTCGACCTCGATTCGGTTGAGCGGCCGCCTTTCGCGCGTCCCCACCCGCCGAACATCAAGGCGATGCCGAGCAAAATCGCCGCGGGAACCAGCACGATCGTGAAGATGCCTCCGGAGAGAACCCCGGCGATGAGCATGAACAAGAGGACGAAGAACAGCCCGATCGCAAGCCACATGGCGTGTCAGTACCACGATCGGGACGCTCGCAAACGGCCAAGGCACGCTCCAACCCCGGCCTCCGAGCCCACGCCCCAGCTCAGCCGACCTTGCCGTAGAGCACGGCGCTGACGGCCACGCAGCAGGAGCCACGGTAGTTGTGGGGCGCCACCGCACCGGCGATCGGCTTCAGCTGGGGATCGGCGGCCAGCAGCGCTCCCCACTGTGCAGCTCGCCGGCGCACCAGCCCCGACCATGACGCATTCCAGGCCTTTACGCCCTCGGTCAGCGGCCGCGCGTAGAGGAGCCGCTGCCCCGGCTGCAGGCCGGCCACTAGCCCCGCCAGCGTGCTCCGCGGGTTGGCGCCACGCAGCCGCTGGTATGCGTCCACCCAGTTCATGTAGCTCGGATCGCTGACCGGGCCCATCGTGGTGGCGAACCGCAGCCCGCTCGGCAGGTAGTACCAGGCCAGCGGGGACTGCTCGGGCTCCGCGACCAGCACGAGATCGCCCGGGCGCAGGAACGGGGCGACCTCGCCCGCGACGTCGCGCATGTCACTCTTGTACTGGGGCGAGAAGGAGGCCGGGTCAGCCAGGAAGGCGACCGACAGCGCGATCGCGATCAGCCCCATGATGCCGGCGCGCGCGGAGGAGAAGGCCGCCAGCAGCAGCAGCGGTGCGACCAGCGCAGCGAAGTAGCGCGTGACCCAAGTCGGCGAGATGATCGACGAGACCCGGGCGAGCACTATCGCCGAAACCGTAATCGCGATCAGGGCCCACATCGCCTTGGCCTCGAGCGTATGTCGCGAGCTGCGGGCGAGCAGCGGCAGCAGGCCGACGGCGGCGGCGATCGCGAGCGCGACCGCGACTCGGTCTGAGCCGAGGAGATCGCTCGGGAACGTGGCTCCGACGAAGTCGGCGTACCCCCACGGGCTGGTGGTGTGCGACATCTGGTAGACGAGGTTGGGGATCCACGGCGCGAACAGCACGACCGCGGCGCCGAACGAGATCGCGGCGTCGCGCAGGATCCCCGGCCGATCTTCGCCGCCGCGGCAGATCGGGATCAGCGCGACTGCCGCGCCCGCCCAGAAGAAGATCCCCCAGAAGCTCGTGTACAAGAGCAGCGCGAGCGAGATCGCGAACCCGATCGCGTACCAGCGCCTTCGAAACAGGAACGCGTGCAGGAAGCTGCCGGTGCCGATCAACCCGATCAGCGCCGTCAGCTCATAGGCCTGGGTCTCCTGGGCGTACTGGGTGAGAAAGGCGCTGAACGCGAACAGGATCGCGGCGAGCATCCCCGCGCGGCGGCCGAACAGGCTCCACGCGGTCCACATCGCCAGCGGGACGGACGCCAGTCCCATCAGCAGCGAAAGCGCGTGGGTGGCGGATTCGCTGGACCCGAACAGGCTGATCCAGATGTGCAGCACGAAGTAGTAGAGCGGCGTCGATCCCTCGTGGCGCAGGATTCCGGGGATCGCGCCGAGCGGATGGGAGGCGACGCCGACGGCGATCGCCTCATCGGACCAGAACTGACCGCTGATGTACCGCGTGCGGATCACCGCCGAGATGGCGAGCAGAATCACCAGCACCCCGCCCGTGCTCGCCCAGCGCGGCAGCCGGTCGAACCACTTGGGCGCGTGGACGTCGCGCAGTGGCGGAGCCTGCAGGAGCCATGGGGTCGAGCGACGTGGGGTGGCGGTGGTCATTCGCGGTCCAGGCTACCGGTGCCTCGCGGCGGCGAGCCCGGCACGGGGGGTGTGCGAGCATGGTCGGCCGTGCTGCCGACCGTCGTCGCCTGCGATCTGGCTGGCACGCTGCTGCGCTCGGACGGCACCCTGGGCCAGCGGACGCGCCGCGCGCTGGCCGCCTGCGAGGCCGCCGGCGCGCTGGTGGTGCTGTGCACCGCCCGGCCGGTCCGCTGGGTGCGGCCGATGGCGGCGCAAATCGGCGGCCGCCTGGTTGCCGTGTGCGCCAACGGCGGCGTGATGTGGGACCTGGGGCGCGACCGGCTGCTGCTCGAGCTGCTGCTTGAGTCCGAGACGGCGGCCGCCGTGGTGGCGGCGCTGCAAGCCGCCTTCCCGGGCGGCGCGTGGGCGGTCGAGCGCACCGACGCCTTTGCCCACGAGCCCGGATACACGCCGCGTTGGCCCGTTCCCGACGACACTTTGGTCGCATCGGTGGATGAGCTGCTGGCCGAGCCGCCGGTGAAGCTCATGTTTCGCCACGAGGGGCTGTCACCTGATGACATGCTCGGCCCGGCGCGCCAGGCGGTTGGCCAGCTCGCCGAGCTGACGCATTCGAACTCCGCCGAGGGGCTGCTCGAGATCAGCGCCACGGGCGTCAACAAGGCCTCCACGCTGGCACGGCTGTGCGCGTCACGGGGAATCGGCGCCGAGGGGGTGATCGCGTTCGGGGACATGCCAAACGACCTGGCGATGCTGGAGTGGGCCGGCCGTGCGATCGCGGTGGCCAACGCCCATCCGGACGTGATCGCGGTCGCCGATGAGCTGACCACCAGCAACGACGCGGACGGCGTCGCCCGGGTGCTCGAGCGGATCTGGGGCGGCCGCGATCCGGGTTAGCCGATACGGCATGCTTATGTAGTGGTGCGATGCCGATTGCGATCAGTCGGTCGCACGGCTCCCGGCAGCAGCAATTGACCAACGATCAGGAGAAGCGAACATGGCGCTCAAGCTTGGATCGACGGCCCCGGACTTCGAGGCCGAGACGACCGAAGGAAAGATCAACTTCCACGACTGGATGGGCGACTCGTGGACCGTGCTGTTCTCCCACCCGAAGGACTCCACCCCCGTTTGCATGACCTATCTGTGGTACATGGCGCGGATCAAGCCCGAGTTCGATCGCCGCAACGTGAAGATCCTCGCGATCTCGGTCGACCCCGTCTCTGATCACGAGCGGTGGGCCAGCGACATCGCCGAGACCCAGGGCGAGGCGCCCAACTACCCGATCATCGGCGACCGCGACTTCACGGTCTCCAAGCTGTACGGGATGCTCGATGAGGACGCCGCCGGCGACCCGCATGACCGGACCCCGGCCGACAACCAAACGGTCCGCAACGTGTTCGTTATCGGGCCCGACAAGAAGATCAAGCTGATCCTCGTCTACCCCATGAGCACCGGGCGCAACTTCGACGAGGTTGTCCGCGTCGTCGACGCGCTCCAGCTGAGCGCCAAGCACCAGGTCTCGACCCCGGCGAACTGGCAGCGGGGCGAGGACGTCATCATCGCGGGGTCGGTCTCCGACGAGCAGGCCAAGGAGATGTACCCCGACGGCTGGAAGTCACCCCGGCCGTACATCCGCATCGTCCCGCAGCCGCAGTCCTGAGCGCCCGTCGCCTGCCCGCCCCGCACCGACCGGGCGCGAGTCACCCACGACCCTCGCGCCCGGGTCGGGTGCCTTGCCCTCCCACGCATCGACCAGCAGCTCGCCCACCAGGTCGGGGTCGGCGCGAGCGAGCGTGACCCGCACCGCGCTCAGCCGCTTTCCCCATCAGACCTCAGCGCACGCTTCGGGCCGGGCCTGGACGGCGGTGTGCGCACCAGCCTGCTCTGGGCTCACCACGGCTTGGCGACGGAGTCGTCGTCGCGGCGCAGGGCATCGGTGAACTGCTTTGGCACCGCCGCGTGCTCGCCCTCTTCGTAGACGGTTATGACGACGAGCTCGTCTGCCTCCGGGCGGCACACGTAGACGAGATCCCGGCGTTCTAGGTCGCGGACGAGCACCGAGCCGCGAGCGCCCGGCTGAGAGCGACCACCGGCGTTGGCGTTGGCGACCCGCGAGGCGATCTCGGTCTTCGGGTCAAGCGTCCCGCGGACTCGCTGGCGAAAGCGCTCGGCAGCGTGATCGGTTACGGCGACGAGCATGGATGTGGCCTTCATCGTAGGTAGACAGCGAAGAAGTCGCGGTCGTCTGGGGACAGGTAGCGAGTAGCCGGCCGCGTCATGCTCGGGAGAAGGCTGCTGGGGCGGCCGCCGCCCGGCTGCGCGTAGGCGTTGAACGTGACCCAGTAGGAGTTGATGTCGAGCTGCATCGCCCTGATCGCGCCGGCGTGGATCAGGATCTGGGCCAGCGACGCGACGGTCTGGTAGTTGGCGGCGGCGTAGACCAGGTCACCATGCGCGTCGATTCCGATCCCAGAGCGCCACACGCGGACCGCGTTGCCGAGCGTCAGCCCCCACTGCGGCCCGTCACTGAGGTTCGGGTTCGGCTGGCCGCCTTGCACGATCAGGGGCAGGTTCTGACGTGCGTAGTCCACGCCGGTGGGCACGCTTGGCCCTCCCTCCCAGGCTTGGATGTCGACGCGGCCGTCGCGGTAGTGGACGAAGGTCGCTTCTCCGCGCTGCATCGGCGCGTATGTAGTTCCGCCGAGTGCGAAGCCGCCGCGGGAATCGGCCAGCTTGAAGCCGCTGTTGAACGTCGCCAGCAGCCGCGAGCGCAGCCCGGGGGGGACCTCCATCGGGCCGCGCGGGAGCGAAACCGACGGCTCGAGCCTCCCGGGATAGAGGACGATCGAGGTCCGGCGCGGGTCAATCCAGGCCACGCCGGCGACCATCTGCGGGTAGTTGGGGTCACTCCGGAACTGCGCGACCTGAACCGGCGGGCTCGGACCGCTCCACGTCTCGCTCGGGACCCAGACGCCCTCGCCGCGCAGCGACGGACGGATGACCGGGGTGACGTCCTGCGGATGCACCGCGGCAACCGCTCTCGCGACCAGGGGAAGCGCACGCAGCGGCGCGCCACCGGTGGCGGGTGCGTTGAGCGAGTAGTAGACGCTCTCGATCTGGGAGGCGATCTTCGCCGCGCCGTGGTCGCGCAGCCACTCGAACGATCGGATCGTGAAGCTCGAGTTCGACGGACCCGAGAGCGCGGCAACGTACGTGACCGAGATCGGGACCATGCCCATGAGGAGCGCGATCGTGACGATCCTGCGGGCCCGGCGCCACGGATTCAGGCGCGGCGGGAGCGGACGTCGGAAGGCGCGATCGCGGACTGCTGCTTGGGCGTGCATCAGGCGTGCTCGATCCTCCGTTGACGGGCTCCCAAGCACGATTTCGCCGTCCCCGGGGCGCGTCCTGCGGCGCTGGCGCCGAGCCTGAGAGAAGTCTCATCGCGCGCGGCAGGCAAACGCGGAGAGCTGGAGAAACGTCGTCTGAGTGGCTACGGCTAATGCGGCGCCGCGCGTACGTTTCGCGGCCGAGACTCAACGGCGGCAGACGAGCGAACCGCGGGTCCTGAGCCCGCCGGCCAGACGTCCGGTCGGTGGAGTCGCCTTGTGGGTGCGGGCCGTGCGGATCCGGCAGTGGCCCAAGAACCTGCTCGTGTTCAGCGCTCCGGCTGCCGCCGGCGCTCTCGGACGCCCCGCATCGCTTGCGCGCACGTGCGTGGCCGTGCTCGCGTTCTGCCTGCTCGCGAGCGGCGCGTACCTGTTCAACGATCTGCGCGACGCCCGAGAGGACAGGCGCCATCCCCTCAAGCGCCATCGGCCGATCGCGTCCGGTGCAATTACGCCATCGCGGGCGCTCGCCGCCAGTGCGGCGGCGATCGCGGCCGGGCTGGCGCTGTCGGCCGCGCTCGGCGTCGCTTCGCTCGGGGTCGCGCTCGGCTATGCAGCGCTCAACTTCGGCTACGCGACGTGGCTGCGGCGCGTCGCGATCGCCGACATCGCCGCGATCGCAGCCGCGTTCGTGATCCGGGCGACGGCCGGCGGGGTGGCGACCGGCGTGCCGATCTCGCGCTGGCTGTTCGTCGTGGTGTCCTTCGCGGCGCTGTTCGTCGCTGCGGGCAAGCGCTACGGCGATCTCCTCGATCCGGCGGCGCGTCGCTCCCGGGCCGTGCTGGCGCAGTACAACGCGGATTTCCTGCGCATGGTGATCGGGGTGGCCTGTGCGGTGGCCCTCGGCGCCTACTGCATGTGGGCCTTTGAAGGCGTGCGCCCGGGCGCCGGCGCCTGGCGGGAGGCGACGATCGTGCCGTTTACGATCGCGCTCTTGCGCTATGGCCTCGTCGTGACCGATGGTCGCGGTGGCGCGCCCGAGGAGATCGTGCTCGGTGACAGGTTCATGCAGGTGGTCGTAATCGTGTGGGCGCTGATGTTCGGCCTGGGGCTCTGAGATGGCCAGCGAGCCCGCCCGTGCGGCGCCGCGACGTGCCGGTCGACCTTCGGCGGCCGCCCGGTCAGAGCGGGCCGCAAAAGCCGAGCGCCGCCGGCGCCAGCGGCATTTCCAGCGCCGTCGCCGAGATCTCCTCGAGGACACTGGGCTCGCACTGCTAGTGATGATCGCGCTCGTGAGCGTGACCGCGGGCCTGGGCCTCGTGGCCTTGGTCGAGGTCCCGGTGGCGGCCGCCCTGGTCGCTTCCGTGGTAGCCGAGCGCACGATCAAGAAGCGCCGACGACGCGATCGCCGCGTCGGGAGGCTCTAATCGCAATCTCACTTCGGTCTCAGCGGAGGCTTTCGCCTGCCCGGAGACAATGACGTCGCCATGAAAAGGGGGAGGCTGATCACGATCGGGCTGTACGTCTTCACCAGCGCGGCTATCTCAGCCTGCGGGAGCTCCGGCAATGCGGCGAACACCACCCACCGGCAAGCTGGCGCCCCGCGCCCCGCGGCACGGCATCGGAGCTCGGCCGCCAGGCCACGCCCGCGTCCGGTCGCGAGCCCCGCGACCCCGGCTTATCCTCGGCTGCTCGGCGCGGCCGCCCTCTCCGCGCCGACGAACTTCTTGCCCGCAGTGACCTGGCGCGGACAGACTGCCGCCTGGATCGCCCGGCGCCCAGGCGTCGCGGTGCTCTCCTTCGACCAGCGCCTGGTGACGTTGCGGCTCCACTCGGGAACCGTCGACGCCGGGTCATCGGGCTGGCGATGGGGGCCCGAGGTCTCGGGCTCGGAGCGGCGGCTGGTCGTGGCGGCCTTCAATGGCGCGTTCAAGTTCTCCACCAACTCGGGCGGCTTCATGTCCTAGGCCCGCTTGGGAGCGCCGCTGACCGACGGTCTCGCTTCGATCGTCACCTACTCGAACGGCTACAGCGACATCGGCTCCTGGCATCAGGGCGTGCCCGCGCCCGGCCGGCAAGTGGTTTCCGTGCGGCAAAACCTGCGGCTGCTGATCGCGGGGGGCCGGGCGGCTTCTACGATCGGGTGCCTCACGTGCTGGGGACCGACGCTCGGTGGGGTCATGGACCCGGCCCGCTCGGCCATCGGGGTCACGGCTGACGGACGCTTGATCTGGGCTGGGGGCGAGCACCTCACAGTGTCCGCGCTGACTGACGCGTTGCTCGGAGCCCGCGTTGTCCGGGCGCTCGAGCTCGACATCAACCCGGAGTGGGTGGCGGGCTACCTCTACGGCCACCGCGGCGGCAGGGGTCCGCTCGCCCCGGTGCCGGTGGTGGAGGGCCAGCCCGGCGCTCCCGGCCAGTTCCTGCAGCCCTACAGCCGGGACTTCTTCACCGTTGTGGCGCGCTGAGCCCGCGCGGCGGCGGCGCCGGCTGCCAGGGCTCAGCCTTGGTGGTGGTGGTGGAACAGCGCGCCGTGCGCGGTCCAGACCCCGAAGTCCGGGATCAGGACGACGGCCAAAACCGCTCCGCCGACGAGGACGCCGGCGATCGCGATCGCGCGTCCCGCGGCGCCGCCGGGGTCTTGCTCGGGCCAGCGGCTGCGCTGGGGGCTGCCGGCGCGTAGGGCGGCGGGCAGGCCGGGCAGATGACCGAGCACGTGCAGACCAGTGACGGCCAGCCAGGCGAAGAACGTGACCTTGTGGATCAGGACGAGCGGGTTGCGGTCCGCGGGTCCGTCGAACAGCAGCAGCACCCCGCTGAGGAACACGCCGATCGTGCTTAGCACGACGACCGGGGCGATCATCCGCAACCACATCTCGGGCGCCCCCTTGCGCCGGTAGGCCGGGTTGCGCGTGTAGTAGCGCACGAAGCGGTAGCCGGTGCTGGCCATCTTCAGCGCGACCGGCCCGATCAATAGCAGCCCCAGGAACAGGTGCAGGGACAGGAGCTGGCCGATGCGGACGATCGTCACCCCCAGGACCGCGAGCAGCACGAGCAGGATGACGCCCGCCCAGGCGGTCAGCTGCTCGTTGCCGTCCGGGCCGCCGCGCATGCCGACGCGGGGCCGCGGGCGCATCCCGTTGGCGCTGCTGCGCCGAGACAGAGACGGCTGGCTGTCCACGGTCGATGGCGGTGTCATTGCCACGGCGCGATTGTCCAGACACCGGCTAAAGCGGGTTTCACCGGCCGATGAGAGAGTTATCGCGATCTGAAACGATCGCACGCCGGGGTGCGAGTGGATGTCGGGGGCTGGATCGCCCGGCGCGGCGGGGCGATAGCCTTGACAGGTGACCATTCGGTCACCTATAGTGGCGACATGAAGATGGACGTGGTGTTCAAGGCGCTCGCCGATCCGACGCGCAGAGATCTCCTGGACGAGCTGTTCGCGCAGGACGGCCAGACCCTCAGCGCACTCGAGCAACGCCCGGCGATGACGCGGTTCGGAGTGATGAAGCACCTGAAGGTGCTGGAGGAGGCCGGGCTCGTCGTGAACAAGCGGCGGGGACAGGAGAAGCCGCCCTTCCTCCACCCGGTCCCGATCCGCCTGGTCCACGACCGGTGGGTCAGCAAGTACGCCGAACCCTGGGTCGCGAGCCTGAGCGAACTCAAACGCGAAATGGAGGACAACGGCATGGAGAAGGTGTTCGAGATCTACATCAAGACCTCCCCGGAGCGGCTGTGGGAGGCGATCACTAGCAGCGAGATGCGGCAGAGGTACAACTTCGGAGTGGGCGTCGAGTCCGACTGGACTCCCGGCTCGCGTTACGAATCGGGGCACCCCGACGCGCCGGGCATCATCAGCGAGGGTGAGAATCTGGAGGTCGACCCTCCGCGCAGGCTCGTTCAGAGCTTCCGGGCGCTGTGGGGCGATGACGTCAGGCGCGAGGGCACGTCGCGCGTCACGTGGGAGATCGAGCCGGTCGCGGATTCCTGCCGCCTGACCGTGATCCACGACCAGCTGCCCGAGGACGCCAGCGGCGCGCTCTACGGAGGCTGGCCGATGGTCCTCTCGGGGCTGAAGACGCTGCTCGAGACCGGCGAGACGCTGACCACGCCCGGGTCGCTGATGTACGCCCACGGGCCCGGGTCGGCGGCCTGAGACAGACACGCGCAAACAAAAAACCAAAAATCAAAAGGAGCACCGACATGACCAGTTCAGAGCCCATCCAGATCAGCGACATCCGTACGGTCGGCGTGCCGGTGACCGACCAGTCTCGCTCGCTTGACTTCTATGTCGGGAAGCTTGGGTTCGAGAAGCGCCTGGACGCCCCCTTCGGCGACGGCCGCTGGCTCGAGGTCGCGCCCCCTGGGGGCAGCACGTCGATCGCGCTGGTTTCAGCGCCCCAAGGCGCCCCGGTCGGAGTCGACACCGCGGCTCGTGGTCGTGCAGCAGGCGGCCTAGGGTCCGAGTGAAGTCGCGCTCACGCCGCCGGGCAGCTTGCGCGCCCGGCGGTTGAGCCCGCGCCAGGCGTCACCCTGGTCTCGGAGGCGTGCCGCCGCGTTGGCAACCGTCCAGCGATCGGGTCTCAGCCGGGGGTCGCGCAGCTCGTCCCATTCGATCGGCATCGCCACCGGGCCGCGGGGCCTGGCCCTGACCCCGTACGGCGCGACCACGTGCTGGGCGTAGTTGATCCGATTCACGTCGACGTAGATCCGCCGGCCGCGGTCGGCGCGCCGCCACTCGAGCGTCAGCCGGTTCGGGTCCTCGGCGACCATCGCTTCGGCCAGCGCGCGGGCGAAGCGGTGCACGGCGCCGAACGTGGGGCCGCGCCGCAGCGGGCACACCACGTGCACGCCGCGCGAGCCGGTGACCATCGCGAATGACACCAGCCCGGCGTCGCCGAGCCGCTCCCCGGCGCTGCGGGCGGCGGCCCGGACTTCGGCGAACCGGACCCCGGGGGAGGGGTCGAAGTCGAGGATCAGGCGGTCTGGCTGGCGCAGGGCGTCGGCCCGTGACAACCAGACGTGCGGGGTGACGACGTTCTGGCCGGCGAGGTAGACCAGCGTCGCCGCGTCGTTGGCCAGCACCTGGATGAGCGCCCCGCCGCGCTTGGGGACGTTCGCGGTCGCGATCCAGCCCGGGAAGTGCTTCGGAATCGACTTCATGAAGAACCCCTGGCCTTCGATCCCCTGCGGGAAGGCCTCGAGCGCCAGCGGCCGTTGGCTCACGTGCGGCAGCATCGCCTCCGCCACCCGCTCGTAGTGGCGGGCGAGGTCGAGCTTGGTGATCGTCGGGCGCTTGAACAGCGTCTTGCGCGGGGAGGAGATGGCGATCTCCCGTCTCCCGCAGCGGACCGTTGCGCTCGCCGGCGCCGCCATGTGGTTTGCCTTTGCCCGGCTGATCGCCAGCACGCTAGCGCCCCAGGCGGTCTGCGCCCAAGTCCTGCAGCCGCTCGGCCAGCCGGCCGTGGCGGCGCCCGGTGTCCGGGGTTCGCGCGGCGCGGGCGATGACCTCGCGGGTGCCGACGATCACGGTCGCGATCCGGGCGCGGGTGACCGCGGTGTAAAGCATCTCGCGGCGCAGGAAGAAGGCGCCGGCGGCGGGGTGGGCGACGATCACCGCTACCGGGAGCTCGATCCCCTGGCCGCGGTGCACCGAGCACGCGTAGGCGAGCCGGAGCCGGTCTGCGTCCTCGGGCGGGAGCCTGAACACAGAGTCCTCGGCCGCGAGCAGCAGCGCCGCCTGGTCGCGCTCGGCGTCTGGGACCTCGTCCAGCAGCCGCAGCAGGGTGCCGTTCATCAGCCCCAGGTCGTGGAGGTTTCGCCCGGTCATCATCAGCTTGTCGCCGAGCCGCAGCCGCCCGCCGCGGACCGGCTGCCCGTCGGGGTTGAGCGCCTCCCGGAGGGC